>NZ_JBSVZB010000010.1:0-213626 GCF_054072015.1 Cupriavidus sp. CP313
CTGAAGGTATTTGGCGTATGCGCAAGCCAGGAACGATTTCTTGATACTCGCACGTTGTGTTAATGAGGACGACCACTCAAACACAGCATGAGGATCTGGGCGATGACAGCAAGACGAACGACCATCCGGCATCTGCCGTTGACCGAGGTCGTTGACCGCAACACATCCGGCGCGACGCCGGTCAGCATTACCACGCCCGAGGGCGGCACGATCTATCACACTGTCCCACTCGCAGACCCTGACACCGGCAAGCGGCGCGACGACCGCCCGCAGTGGATCACAGGCACCTTTCCTCTCTTTCCTGTTGTCCGGCTCGCTGACGGCGCACCGTGGGCTGAGGCGAACCTGTGGCTCATCGACATGATTGAGTCGAAGCCGTCGCCCAACATGCTGACGTTCGCCAGCATTGCTGACGACCTGGTGGCGTTCCGTCGTTATCTGGATAACGAGGGCGTTGACTGGCTGGCATTCCCCGCGAACAAGCGGCAACGTCCAACCTACCGCTACAGTGCCTCGATCAGGCTGGCCGTGCAGGCAGGCGAACTGTCTCCGGGCGTCGCCAGGCGTCGTATGGGCGCCGTAGTGCGCTTTTATCGCTGGCTCATGACCGAGGCAGGCTTCAGGCCCGCGAACGCGCCGTGGGCCGAATCTGGCCGCTTCATCGAGTTCAGAGACCATAAGGGCTTCAGCCGCGCGATCGAGGTCAAGACCACCGACCTGTCGATCAGTGGCCGGCGCGCAGATGACCCGTGGGACGATCACATCCAGGACGGTGGTCGCTTGCGCCCGCTGCCCTCTGCCGAGCAGTCGGTGCTGCTTGAATCGTTGGCCACTCTCGGCAATACCGAGATGACGCTCGTTCATCTGTTCGCGCTGTTGACGGGCGCCCGCATTCAGACGGTACTGACCGTGCGCGCGAGACACGTGATGCGCAAACCGGGCGAGTTTCACGGCGACGACATTCGTCTCGCCTGCGGGCCGGGTACGGGCATCGACACGAAGGGCGGGGTCAAGGGCGTGCTGCACCTGCCGCGCAGTTTCTATGAACGGCTCTACACCTATGTGCACAGCGATCGCGCGCGCAAGCGTCGCCAGCTGGCAGACGGCGGCGATCATCCCGTCCAGCCGCTCTTTCTCAGCTATCGCGGTGCGCCGCTCTACGAGGATCGCGCGTCGCGCGGCCCGGTCAGCACTGGCCCGCAGGTACGCCGCCACGTCAAGACAGGGCAGGCCGTGCGCCAGTTCATCAGGGACGAACTGTTACCCATGATGCGCGTGCAGCTTGGCAACCCCAGGTACGAGTTCAGTTTCCACGATCTGCGCGCGACCTACGGGCTGAACATGGTCGACACGATGACAGCGAATGAGACGAAGTACACGCGGGCGCTCGATCAGTTGCGGCAGTTGATGTGGCACGTGCAACCGTCTACGACCGAGCGCTACCTCGCTTACCGCGAGAATTGCAAGCTGTTCGACGCTGTCCAGGATGGCTGGGGCGTGCACCTGTCGACGCTGGTCGCGCGCACCCTTGACACGGCGGTGGCTGCATGAGCCGCCAGTACGAAGAAGTGCGCATGCCGCTCGCGGAGGGTACAACACTGCTACATCCCGAGCGCGCGCTGCTCAGGTGGGAAGGCATGAGCGGACGTTCCGATATCGGGCAGATTTGCTACTTGAAGCGTGACGCGTCGAGCCTGCGGTGTACGCGACGCACTTTCGACCCCACAAGCTTCAGCAGTGAACGCGCCAGGGTCGTACGCCTGCTGGTGACGCAGCTTTCCGGGCGCATGACCCTTGGCGCGATGCGTCCAAGGACGGTCGACGGTGCTTTGCGCGTCGTGCTTGAGTTCGTCAACTGGGCCGACAGGCAGGGCTTGCATCAGGTGCTCTGTCACGAGAAGACTACGGCGGAAGCGGTTCATCGCTACTTCCGTGAGAGGCGCGAACAGGTCTCGCTGGGCAACCTGAAGCGCAATTCCGTCGACATCAGTCAGCGCCGTCTGTTGTCGATGCTACGTGAGTTATTCCGAAACGACGACTTCTGCGCCGACGCGAGGGTGCTGGGCCGCCAACGGGATGCTTCGGTGCCGACGGCGGTGCCTGACGCCGAAGCCCAGGCCACCCTGCTCGCGTGGGCTGACGCGCTCTTCAGCGGTATCAGCACGCTGGTGCTCGACTTCAAGCCGTACCCGGTACACGTGACCACAGCGCGCGGTGAGAGTCTTTGCCTTGTTCCGCGCAGACACCATCGTCGCGGAGGCGACGGCTCTCACGGCCTGGCTGGCTGGAATCTGGAAACGGGAGAGCCGCGCACCCGGGAAGAACTCACGATGCGCATGGCTGAGGCTGAAGCCAAGAACCCTTCTAAGCGTTCGGGGGACATCGCCAGAAGTGCGGCTAAACATCTTGCGGCGGCGAACGAGGACGCGCAGTCAGAGATCCGGCGCTCACACGCTTCGATGGCCGTCTTTTGCTTTGCCGCGCTGTTTCTGGCCGAAACGGGCGTCAACCTCGCACAGCTGCTGGCCATGAAGTGGAGTCTGGAGCTTGCCGCGAGCCTGCAGGATGCGTCGGTTGTGCGTCAGAAGTTTCGCGAGGTCAAGTATCGTGCAGGGGCTAAAGAGATTACGTTCACCGTCTCGCTGGGCTTCATGCCGAAGCTCAAGGCGTATCTCGCATTGCGCGAGTATCTGGTACAGGACGCAGGCTGCGACGCGTTGTTCATCGTAGTCGGACATAGCCCGCAGCGACGACGGCCCATGCCTCTCCCAACCCAATTTCTGACCCTTCTTTATGATCGACTCGACACGCTCGGGATCGTGCTGCCGCGCATTAGCGCACGTCAGTGGCGTGCGGCAAAGCAGGATTGGGCGGTAAGTAACCACGGCCCTGTCATCGCAGCCAGGCTGATGGGGCACTCGGTGGAAACAGCGTTGCGTTCGTACTCGAACGGCACGGACGCCGCGCACAAGGCCGAGATGGGCGTGTTCCTCGCTTCGGTCGAGAAGACTGTGCTGAAGACCGGCGACGACCCGGCTGGCAGCATCAGGAGCGCGGTGGGCGTCTGCATCGAATTCCGCAAGCCAGTGCCGATCGCCGCTTCAGTCACCGTGAAGCCGGACTGCCGCTCGACCGAAGGATGTCTCTTCTGCGACCAGTATCGCGTGCACGCTGACGCCGCCGACATCCACAAGCTGCTGGGCTGCCGTCATTGCGTCAGGCTCGTGAGCGGACGTGCCGACTCGATCGAGCAATACGACAGTTCGTTCGGCGCGGTGCTGCGCCGCATTGACTTCCTGCTGGATGAACTGCGTAAGCGCGACGCCGCGCTGGTCGATCAGATCGAGCAGGACGTTGATGTCGATGGGAATCTGGACGCTTTCTGGTCGGCCAAGCTCGACCAGCTTTACGAATTGGGGGTGGCATGAACAACACGCTGATCGCGCCGATCGCTGAGCGCCCCGACTGGTATCGTGTCGAGGACGATACAGTGGCTACGCGCGACAAGGCTGCGAACGCTGTTTCGCTGTTTAGTGACGCTGCCTGGGACATCCGGGCATATACGATTGGGCCGCGCACCCATATCTACTTCAGGGGCCACCTGCCTGACGGCGCAAGTCGAGCCCTTTCAGAAGCGACTACGCGACAGTGGAAGCAGGTGATCTACTTTCTGATGCACGAAGCGACCGACACGGTACCGGCGTCCAGTACGCTTAACTCTGGCTCAGCCTGCCTGAAGGGATTCGCGTTCTTTGCCGCCGAACGTGAGCTTACTCTCTACGAGGGGCTGTCCAGCGTCGCTATTGTCTTCGACTATGTGGCGCAACCCGGGATGGAGAGGAAGGCCCAGCGCCTTCATTCAGTTCTGGTGAAGCTTCACCGTCTGGGCGTCGGGACCACAGGGCTGCGCGTACCACTGGCACAACTGCACAAGCCTCTGCTCGAACGCTTCGCGCAACGTGCTGGAAACTCACAACACCCTGTCGTCCCGACGCGGATCTACCAGCACTTCCTGTTGGCCTGTGAACATGACCTCGGCGTCGCTGAAGGGATCGTCGACGTGCTGTCAGACTACCTCGCACGACTGTATGCCGGCGAGAGTCCGTCCGTCCCTTCAGAACTGGTAAGGGTAGCTGCACACTTCGGGTACAAGGCAGTCCCTTACGTCGCGTCGTCGCTTGTGGCGTCGATCAGGGCGCTATGCCAGCTTGTCATCCTGTCGTTCACCGGCATGCGTGCGACAGAAGCAGAGAGCCTCCCATACGACTGCCTGAGCGAGACCCGTCTGGATGGCGTAACCCACTACACCATCGAGGGCATCACGACCAAGCTGTCGGGCGGGCGTCCCAGGCGCGCACGCTGGGTGACCAGCCCGCTCGCCGCCCGTGCTGTCGGGCTCGCACAACGGCTATCGGGAGAGGCACACCGTGCACACGGCGCGCAGGGCTACGCCGAATCGACGGACGGTTCGCACCTGCTGTTCTGCCGGATGGGACTGCATATGGGATACGTAGCAAACCGGGCGGCGAGTACCGTTCATAACGATATCGAAGCCTTTCGTGAGCGCGTTTTCCCGACGATCACGGTCGAGGACATCGCTGAACTAAAGCGTGTCGACATGCACCGCGCGTGGGAAGACGAGCCGAAGTACGCGGTCGGGCGGCAGTGGCCGTTCACGCGGCACCAGCTTCGGAGGACGCTCGCGTTATACGCGCACCGCAGCGGACTGGTGACGCTGCCGACGCTCAAACGTCAGCTGCAGCACATCACGCAGGAGATGAGCATGTACTACGCTCGTGGCTCGGCATTCGCGAAGGGCTTCATCGACACTGATAGGACCCACTTCGCGAACGAATGGGCCGGGGCACAGGGCCTGTCCGAGTACCTTGCATACGCCGAGCAGGTGCTGTTCTCTGACGTGCGGCTGTTCGGCGGCCACGCAGCGTGGACGCAGAGCCGTGCCGTGCAGGCCTCGCCTGTGTCGGTCTACTCACGCGAGCAGACGATGAGGATGTTCGTGAAGGGCGAGCTGGCGTACCGCGAGACGGTGCTGGGCGGCTGCGCCAGTGTCGAGCAGTGCAAGTCGACGCCACTCGACTGGATGCGTCTGGATTGTCTTGAATCGGACTGCCGTAACCTCGTGGTCGTGCCATCGAAGCTTCGTCGCGTGATCAACGCGCAGCAGGTTACGGTCGCGAAGCTGCGCGCGGTCGATGAGACGAGCGTCGAATACCGTATCGAGGCGCAGGCGCTGCAACGACTGCTTGAAGCGCAGGAGAAACTGATCAAATCGGAGGCAGCATGAGCGGCGCCATGACCGACTACTATGCCGCTCTTGAGCGGCTGAAGAACCGCAAGGGTGCGCGTATCAACAACGACACCGTGGCGATCGAGGCGGGCCGCAAGAAGGGCAGCATCAAGAAGTCGCGCCCACAGTTCACCGAACTGATCGCAGCGATCGACGCGGCCAATGCAGTGGCCGGGCGCCCGAAGCTCGAACTCACCGAGCGTCTGAACCGCGCAAAGGGCGACGCGAAGGATCTGCAGGCACAGCTTGACGAATCGCTGGCTCGTGAACTTGCCCTGCTCCATCAGGTGTTTCGCCTGCGCAAGGAACTGGCCGCGCTGCGTGGCGGTAGCGTCCTGCCCTTGCAGCTACGCTAGATTGCGGCGGGCATCTTCACTCGAAATCAGCTGCGAAACTTGCGACTGGAAATGGACATTCTGACGGTCGTTGTGTCCATTTTTTTCTGCTGATCTATGGACACCCGGTAGTCTGCTGATTCTAGTATTTGCAGGGCTCTGGCTGATGTCCATTTTTTCTCTCTTGCGCGTATCGGCGAAGGCGAATGGAAGGTGCGCAAGCATGGTTATTCCAAGCGTCGCACGTGGCGCAAAGTCCATCTGGCGATGGACGCCAAGAGCGGCCAGATATGCGCGGCGCTGATGACCCATCAGGACGTCGGCGATGCCGACGTGTTGCCTGATTTGCTCGACCAGTTGCCGTCCGACACGCCCGTGGACGTCGTTGGCGGTGATGGCGCGTACGACACCAAGTCGTGCCATGCGGTGATTGCCGCCACAGGCGCGCAACCGTTGATTCCGCCGCGCGAGGGCGCGATGCCGTGGCCTGAAACCACGCCCGGTGGGGCATGGCGCAATGCGGCCATCGACGCCATTGCAACGAGCAGCAGACGCGAATGGAAAAAAGACAGCGGGTACCACCGTCGCTCGTTGGTCGAGAATCTGATGTATCGACTCAAGACACTCACCGGTCATTCTCTGTGGGCGCGCAAGGTAGGCTCCCAGGCGACCGAGGTGGCAATCCGCGCGGACGTGCTCAACCGCATGAATGAGCTTGCCCGCCCGCAGTCCGTCCGTATTGCCTGAATTTCGCCTCTCAGGGGGTAGCTCCGCCTTTAAATTCTATTTGTGCAACAACGCCTCGTGCCTGGTCACAACATACTCCTGGCCGGCGTGGTACTTGCTCTCGGTAATCATGAACTTGATGTCGTTCACCGAGACGTCGAACTCCCCCTCGATCCCGGTCAGGGCATGGACCTGTTCGGCGAGTTTCGCTGCGTCGAATCCGGATAAGGTCCTCAGATACTTCGATTCCGATTCGCGAGCGTCAATTCCAAGCGCGCCCGTGCGATAACCAATGTGGATGGCATCGTAGCGACCAGTGAGCAGGCCGTGGATTGGCTCTTCGGAGAAGAGTTCTTCAAGCTTTCGGATCAATGGGTCCATGATTCTTTTGCTGTTTCAAAGACAGCCCTAACTCTACTACCCGCTACGTAGTTGTACAAACTTGACCACCTTTTGGTGGCATAGATTTAATTGTTATCCATCCAGGATGGCTTTTCCAACGATGGCATGGATGGATTTTTGCTCGGCATGCACCATACGCGATCGCCGGCATATCTGCTGTGAACTCCAAGCTCGCTGAGAGCGCCCCCCCCTGCGTTAGCAAAAGTCTCGGCTGTTTGTTTCGAGGGTCCCCAGAAGATTGCTTAGATCAACGACGTGTTGTGCAATTAGGTGTCGTACGTCGCCCTCTGCCTGCCACTGACCATAGATTCCAATGAGGGATGCATTGAGGATTTCTTTGCGGAACCGCTCCAGGACCCCCGGCCAAACGATGACGTTGACCACGCCCGTCTCGTCTTCGATCGTCATGAACAAGACCCCATTCGCAGTGCTCGGCCGCTGCCGCACCGTTACGATCCCGCAGCCGCGGGCGAGCTGCCGATTCTGGTAAGTGCTCAGCACCGAGGCTGGCTCGAAGCGGCGCGCCGCGAGCTGCGGCCGCAGCAGTGCCAGGGGATGGCGGTTGAGCGTGAGCCCCATGGCTCGATAGTCCGCAACGATCTCTTCGCCCTCCGTCTGAGGGCGCAGGGCAGGGCGGTCTTCGATCAGGTCGGCAGGCCGTAGCAAGTCTTTGTCGGGTACGGCAGCGGCCGCCTGCCAGAGCGCCTGGCGCCGATCGCCAGATAGCGTGCGCAAGGCGTTGCCCGCGGCGAGGACCTGGAGGTCGTGGCGGTCCAGGCCTGCGCGGCGCGCGAGATCCTTGATGGAGTCGAAGTGGCGAGCCGCCCGGGCGATCTCGATGCGCTGCGCCGCCTCCTCGCGCATCCCGCGTAGGCGCGATAGACCCAGCCGCAACGCAGGCTGCCCACCTTCTCGCCGCTCAAGGGTTGAATCCCACAGGCTGATGGTGACATCGGCAGGACGCACCTCGACGCCGTGGCGCTTGCCGTCCTGCACGAGCTGGGAAGGGCTGTAGAAGCCCATCGGCTGGCTATTGAGTAACGCGCAGAGGAAGGCCGCCGGCTCGTGGCGCTTGAGCCAGGCGCTCGCGTAGACCAGTAGGGCGAAGCTGGCCGCGTGGCTCTCTGGGAATCCATATTCGCCAAACCCTTGAATCTGTCGGACGATGCCTTCCGCGAACTCCAGATCGTAGCCCCGCTCGAGCATGCCGGTGACGATGCGATCTTGGTACTTCTCCAGCCCTCCTTTACGCTTCCAGGCCGCCATCGCGCGCCGAAGCTGGTCGGCCTCGCCGGCGGAGAATCCGGCCGCGAGCATGGCCACCTGCATGACCTGCTCCTGGAAGATTGGGACCCCCAGCGTACGGGAAAGGGCGATCTTCATCGCCTCGCTTGGGTAGGTCACCGGCTCGAGGCCTTGCCGCCTGCGCAGGAATGGATGGACCATGCCGCCCTGCACGGGACCAGGCCGCACGATGGCGACCTCAATCACCAGGTCGTAGAAGGTGCGGGGACGCAGCCGCGGCAGCATTGACATCTGCGCGCGCGACTCGATCTGGAACACGCCGATGGTGTCCGCCTTGCACAGCATGTCGTAAGTCTCGGGATCCTCTACTGGGATGTCCTGCATTTCGAAGAGCTCGCCGCGCTGCTCGCTCACCAAGTCCAGCGTGCGACGGATGGCGGATAGTATGCCCAGGGCGAGGATATCGACCTTGAGGAGGCCGAGCGCGTCGAGGTCATCCTTGTCCCACTGGATGATGCTTCGCCCGGCCATGGCCGCATTCTCGATGGGCACCAGACGTGACAGCTTGCCCGCCGAAAGGACGAAGCCGCCAGGGTGCTGAGAGATATGACGGGGGAAACCGAGCAGCTGCGTTGCCATGCTTGCCCATCGCTGGGTGAGCTCGCTCTCGGTGTCCAGGCCGCATTCGGCAAACCGCTTGATCAGGTCGGATCGGGAATCAAACCAGTGGTGAGCCTTGGCGACCTGGTCGACGATGGCCGGATCCACGCCCAAGGCCTTTCCTGACTCGCGCAGCGCGCCGCGGGGGCGATAAGTGGCCACCGCCGCGGTGAGGGCGGCGCGGTCCCGGCCGTATCGACGATAGAGGTACTGGATTACCTCTTCGCGCCGCTGGTGCTCGAAGTCGACGTCGATGTCGGGTGGCTCGTTGCGCTCCTTCGAGATGAAGCGCTCGAAGAGCAGGTTGCCGCGCGCCGGATCAACCTCGGTGATCCCCAGGCAGTAGCACACACTTGAGTTGGCTGCAGAGCCGCGCCCCTGGCACAGAATGCCGTTGTTGCGCGCGAACCGGACGATGTCATACACGGTCAGGAAATAGTGCTCGTACCGAAGGTCCTTGATCAGCGCGAGCTCGTGCTCTATCTGGGACTGGACCGATAGCGGGATCCCTTGGGGAAAGCGTCGATACGCGCCGGCGAACGTCTCCTGCCGTAGGTAGTCTTCCGGCGAGACGCCGGGCGGCGTCAACTGGTCCGGATACTCATAGCGCAGCTCATCGAGCGAAAAGGTCGAGAGATTGGCGATTTGCACGGACTCGGTAAGCGCGCGGTGCGGATAGATGTTGGCCAGACGCAGGCGGGAGCGCAGGTGCTGCTCCGCATTCGCAGTCAACTCGTACCCGCACGCTGGTACCGGTTTGCGCAGACGGATGGCACTGAGCACGTCATGCATGGGTTTGCGCGAACGCACGTGCATGAGCACGTGCCCGGTGGCCACCAGGCGAAGGTGGTTGGTGATCGATGCGCGCAGTACTCCTGCCCGGTGGATGTCATCCATGGCCCGGTACAGCAGGGTGAGGCTGATCCACGCGCGGCCGGCGAAGGTGGCGGTGATCCAGCGTGCCTGGGCATCGAGGGTCGCCTCCGGGGTGCAGAAGTCCGGCGTAAAGATGATCGTGCAGTCGGGCAATCCACGTAGATGCTCAAACCCGGGCCCGGGCCGGTCCAGGTCGCGCTGAGTGAGCCGGTAGGTTCCCTTTTCCGCGCCGCGAGTGCGCGCCATGGTGATGAGCTCGCACAGGTTCCCATACCCCTCGCGGTTGCGCGCGATTGCGACGAAGGAGAGCGACGGGCTGCCATCCTCGTTCACCAGGCGGAACCATGCCCCAACCAGCAGCTTCAGGCCGTGGCGCTTTGCCTCCGTGTGTGCCCGCACGATGCCCGCAAGGGAGCACTCATCTGTGATAGCCAGGGCGCTGTATCCCAATTGCACGGCGCGCTCCACCAACTCCTCCGCGCGCGAAGCGCCTTCAAGGAACGAGAAGTTCGAGAGGCAGTGAAGCTCGGCGTAGCCGGGCAGGCCGGCGCCGGTCAGATCTGTGTCCATTTGCGCCTCTCAACCGAACAGCCCGTGCAGGTACCACCGAGCTGTGTCGCCCTCGGGGCTGGCCATCCGCTCGCAAAAGATCCAGTAGAACGAATGGTCCTTACCCTCGGCGACGTAGTAGTCGCGGGTCACCAGGTCGCCCGCCCACCACCCCGCCTCGATGCGCTCGGGTGGCGATACCAGGTACAGGGGCGAGCCATAGAACGGCCGGTGGTCCCGCTCCAGCAAAGCGATGGGTTTGTCGAGCAGCCATGCTGGGCGGGGGAGGTTGGGCGCGCGCTGGGCCGAGCGGGGTTTGCCGACGGCCGGTTCCCAGCCATTGGCCACCTCCGGCCGGTAGTCTGCCTGTAAGGCCGGGCGAAGGATGTTCTCGGCGCCAAGCCGCGCGGTGAGCAACTCCATCACCCGTGCGTGGTCTTCCGGCGTGCCGCCGGGCTCGGGAAACAGATCCTCGCTGGGCGGATCCTTCGGCTGTACGTCCGTGACCGACAGCCGAACGGCGATCATCGGGGCCTCCACCTGCATGCGGGCGAGCCGCTCGCGCAGCAGGCGCATCAGGTGGTCCTCGCTCCAGCTGGGCTCTGCCAGGGCGATCTCGATCACCGTGGGCGGAACCGCGGAGCGCCCGCGCTCGTGCTGCAGCTCGACGGCAATCCTCGTCACGGCCAGTTGATGGGCGGCCAGCCAGCCCAGCATCTGGACAATCAGGCCCCGCGCATAGAGCAAGGTCGCCTCGGCGTGCTCGATGCGGTCGGGCAGTTCCACGCGTGCAGTAAAGCTTGGCGGCGCTTCGAGCCACTCGAAGATCTCGGGCGCCAAGCCGAGTGCCCGGTCCAACGTCTCGTTGAGTTCCTGGCCGCACCGGCGCTGAAGGCCGGCGCGCGGCAGCCGGCGCAGGTCACCAAGCGTTCTGCAGCCCAAGCCATCCAGCCATTCGAGGTAGGGACGGGCTGCTGGCAGCACCGCCGCCGACATCCCGGTGACCTGGCGCTCGAGGGAGCGATGGGACAGCGCGCGGCCGCCGCCGGCGCGTGCCAACAGCCAAGCCCCCTGAGCCGTAGGGGCGCAACCGGTCACGGGCGTCACGCCAAGCGCGCGTGCAGTCGCGCGTACGTGGCGCACCAGCTTCCGGATGCCGCCGAAGAGTCGCAGGCTCGCCGATACGTCGACCAGGACGCAGGCCTCCTCTGCTTCGACAACATTGGGAGAGAACTGGAGCAAGGCGGTCGCGGCGCGCCGCAGGCCCTCGGCTTCCCTCTGGTGCGCCCGGTCGAAGATGAGGGTCTGCGGTGCCATGGTCAGTACACCGCCGCGGCGCATGCCAAGGCGAACGCCGGCGCGTGCTGCCATCGAGGTCATGGCACACACCTTCTCGCTTTCCAGCACTGCCGTTGGCAGCTCAGTGGACCAGCTCGGCCGGAACACTTCGAGGGGTAGCGATGGCAGGTGTAGGCAGATCCACAGGCGCAACATGGCGGTGGAGAAGGCTCGGCGATGGCTCGAGCCAAATAAGCAGCGGCGCATCCTGCTGGGGGCCGCGCCGCTTGAGAAAGGTCACCTCGATGCCGCCGGCGGCCGGGCTGATGGCGAGGCGTAATGGAGCGGGGGAAGCGTCGCGCGCGCAGGCGATAGGGCGCACGAGGCAAAACAGGGCTTCGCCCGACTGAGCGGCCAGGTGGAGGCGGCGCAGCGCGTCTGAGCGGATGTGCTGCTGCCAGAGCAGTACGGCGCCGCAAGTACCGGCGCGCAGCAGCTGCTCGGTAGCCCACAGCGTGTCGGCAGTTCGCTGCCCCCGAATCCACAGGATCTGCTGGGCCGGCAAGCCCCAGTTTGTCAGAGCGAGCGCCTGCGGCGTGTGAGGCGGCTGAATCAGCGCCACCGGGCGCGAAGCCGCGGCTAGCAGGGCCGGGCGCAGCAGGCGCAATTCGCCCACGCCGGGCTGCCGCGTGAGCAACTCAACCAACGTGCCCACGGGCCAGCCGCCGCCAGGCAGCTCGCTGGACAGTTCCGGATAGCCGGTTGGCAGCGTGCGACCGGCTGGCCGCGCCAGTTGGGAGGCGCGCCAGAGTGCAGGGTGGATGGTTTCCGGGTTTGGGGCGGACATGGTTGCATGGGCTGTACGTCCTTACAGTGTACTGTATGGATATACAGTTAAGTAAACTTGTGCGCGGATGATGACATTAGTGCACGTGAGGGGCTGTCGGCCATTGTGATACGCCAGCATCGCCGGATGCCGGCTACCCCTTTGATCACGGAAACCCAGTGGCTGGTTGGCTTCCAGGGCGGGGAGCCCGAACGGCAAATAGCTCGCGTAGAAGCGCTGCAGCCCCAAGCAAAGGCCGACTCTCGAAACGGCACCGGCACAGCCCGCTTTGTGCATTGTGCGGCACTTTGTGCGCAAGCCGCTGGTGGCGCCCCATTGTGGAGCACAACCCTCCCGATCAATTTGCTGACGAAGAGACCGAATCATCACCGAAGTGGAAGGCGTGTGCCTGATGACAGGCTGCTCAAGGTCGTCGTCGAGAAGGTGGAGCCAAGGATTGCATCATCGACAAGATCGACTTCTGCGATAGATGCTGGGCAGAAAATCGGCGCCGAATGAGCGTTTCTGAAGCCAAAAAGCGGATTATGATCGACTTTATTGCTGGGCCAGGGGGATTTTTGGAAGGCTACACGCTGTAGTAGCGGTTACTGCTCGCGGGTACGCATAACCCGCGTCGGATGGGCCCATACTTCATCCCAGCTCCTCGCCTCTAACCCGGAAGTGCGTTCGGAATGGTTTATGATGCGCAGCAGGCTCGGCGGAGTTGGCCGAGGAAGGGGCAAGCGGCGCACACTGCCGCATCAGGCGCAACAAAGCCAAAAGCCACCGCGAGGGTGGCTTTTGACTCTATCGCAGACTGCGGCGTCACCGGCTTAGGTTCCTTTCAGCGCACTGACAGGAGCGGGAGTGGGATCGCAGTTGCCTACGCGCAGAATCTTACCGCTAATAGTTTTGCTAATCAAGCAAGAAACGCAACACGGCATCTACGAGATGAGTTCAGCGCAAACGACGCAGCAACAGGCCGTCGCAATCACGGCCGCAAATCAAAGCCCCGTGACGGCGGCGGACGTAACGGCGTGTCTGAACACAATAGGTAAGCCGCGTCTCGACCCTTATCGCCTCTACTTCAGATGCAATACGGATGCTGAAGTGCTGGGGGCTTATCTGTGGGGTCAAGCGATCGCTGCGTCGCTTACGTCGCTTGTCTCATCATATGAGATCGTTCTTCGGAACGCCGTGCACCGGGAAGCGTCACTTTTTTCCTCTCGGAAGCAGTTTGATTCGCATCCTTGGTACGACCATACTAGGCAGGACGCTCTGCCCACGAAAGGCAAATCCCGCGAAAAAGTGACTGCGCTGCTTTATGACACTCCACCGGGCAGTCCGCCCATTCGTAAGGCTGTTCAGCCTGTACCGGATCAAGTCGTGGCGTCTCTTTCCTTCGGGTTCTGGCCGAACTTCCTCGAGGGCCTGAATGCACGCCAACAGCCGCGGATCTTGACAGACGTATTCCCAGGTCATCCACACAGCAACCCGAAGCACTGGGGGCAAAGCTCAAACGTGCAAGTGCTCATAGGAGAACTGAAGCTTATCCAGGCGCTCCGGAATCACATCGCGCACTATGAGCCCATCTGGAAGCCGCACCGGCTGACCGGTTCAGAAAATCATTGGAGCCGTTCGGTTCAGAGCATCAAGAACTTTCACAGCAAAATTCTTGACATCATGGGTTGGTGCTGCCCGGCGACGCCCTTGGTCTATAAAGCCAGCTATGGCTATCGCTACTTCAGCCGTCTTTGTACCACGCAGGCAGTGCAGGTCTTTATGAACGATCCATTTCAGGCCATCCAGATCGAGCCGCTGCAAGCAATAGCTGTTGCGGCTCCGGCGCCCGTAGCAGCTGTCCCCTCGGCTCAACCGGCGACGAAAAGCCAGGCCGGCACCGTCTGATGAATGCCGCCTCCGGGCGGTGTTTTTGCACCGGCCTCCATGCCGATAACTGATCCTTATCGGCATGGCGTTTATCCGTCGCTGACGTGGCTGGCAAAGCTCTAGGATGAAATTGCGGGGCGCGCGACCACTTCACCCAAAAAGATTTTGCTCGACCACTTCACCTCACCGGGCGCAGTGCAGGGAAACGGAATTAGTGAGACTTCGCCGATTCCTGTGAGACTGGAAATACCGAATTGATGAGACTGCGGGGACTCAGCGGCGGGTAGCGTTGCGCTGACATGGCGGTTGGCAACAAGTCCGCCGACGCAGGGGCAGCGAGGTTCTAAAGGACAAGGGCACCGGCGACGGGCCGCAGTCGGACCTGAACGAGACGGTCACGACAGTCTCCTTATTGAGTACGGCATCGGATAGATGCATGCTTGGCGATGTCGCCAGCCAAAATTGAGGGGGTGGTCCATGACGCAGCGAGAACGGAATCTTTATCGGAGTTCCAATGGCGACCGATGGTCGCTGGTTCGCGACCTGGATTCAGGACGAGTGTTCATCCGGCATGAGTCCAACATCCCATCGGGTGGCCAGACATCCGAAATAGCCGTCGGCGATTTCCTCGTGTGCGATGCGTACGGACCAGAGCATGCCGAGTTGTTACGGCTTATCGGAACGCTTGTCGAATCCGGCTGACGTCGGGGATCGGCCGCCGTGGAATTGGGCGCCCGCGCCCGCGAGGCGTTCGCCAAGCACGACGTGGAACTGCGCACGCTCGTAGACCGGCAGGCGGGCGGCGGGCGGGCCTAGTGAGAAAAAACCTCAACTAGGCTGACAACATGTTTTGAAGTGACATGATAATGAGAAGGATGGTTTAGAATCCGGTGTGATCCCTCTTCACGGACACTCTATGTCGACCTCCCTCCCGGTGATACAACGCTCGAGCCAGCTCCTGTCAGCCGCCCTGGCGCGGAATGGCCTTACACCCGAAGCCGTGAAGGACTGGCATCCGGACCATGACACGCCGCCACCGCTTGGAACCGGCGGCATGACGTTTGCTGTTCGGGCATCGCTTCGAGCCATCGAGAGCGAGGCTGCCAGTCATGATTTGCGGGAGACCAGCGGGCCGGCACTACTCTCGATGCCGATGGAAGTTGCATCGGAGTACTTCTCTGCTTGGAAGCGCCGTTGGGGCGTTGGGACAGTCACCGAAGAGGGACAGGATGCCCCGACTCATGATCGTCCGCGGGGCTGACCATGGTCGTGAAGAACATCGACATATCGGCCTCGTTGCGCGCCGCGGCAGCGGAAACCGACTTGAGGGATCTTTGGACCCAACTTTGCGACCTGCTGAGGGGGCTGACCACGATTGCTGCATCGAAGCTGGACGATGCAGAGCGTAAGTCCGTGAACAAGCTGGCGCAGATCACGAATAGCTACGGTCTGGTGGTCCTTGAGATGATGGAGCAGAACAACTTGCCGGCCAGGCAGCGCACGCTGTCCCAAAGCTTGGTGACCGATTTCACCAAGGTGATTCGCTTCTTTGTCGAGGATGCCCGACAGTCGATGAATCTGCCCCGCAGCCAGCACGGCTGAAATCCAACTCCCAGTCCGTCAGCTTTGGCGGGTAATCGTTGCCTATTAAATTGCGTCGCATAATGACACACGTAAATATAAATAGCTGGATTCCTACCCGAAGCGGACTGAGGGTGAATCTCGCCCGCCCCGAACCGGAACAATTCGACATCCGTGACATCGCCTTGGGTTTGGCGAGGGAATGTCGATACGCGAACCAACTGGACTTCCACTATTCGGTCGCGCAGCACAGCGTGATCGTTGCGCGGCACATCGACCCCGAGCTGGCCCTAGACGGGCTGCTACACGACGCGTCTGAGGCATACATCCGGGACCTTCCGTCCCCGCTGAAGGCGTTGCTTCCAGATTACAAGGCCGTGGAGGCACGGATCGAGCAGGCCATCCGGGCACGCTTTGGGCTCTCTCCAGACCCCGAGCGGCGTATCCATGACCACATCAAGGCCGTCGACCAGCGCGTGGCCGCTGCCGAGCGTCAAGATCTGCTGCCGCCGGCAGCAAACCCGGTTCCCCTCACGGAGGATCCGTGGCATGCCCTCGACGGGATCGAGCCGATTCCGGAGGCTATCGTTCCTTGGAGCTACCAGGCCTCGTTTGCCGGCTTCCTCTACATGTTTGCCCAATACAGTGATTCGTACGTTCTCCATCCGGAGATGGCACCGTTCGTTCCCCACGAGCTGTATTTCGATAACGAGCCAGAACCCTACAGGGAGCGCCTACGCTGTGCCTGAGAACCTGACCAATCTGACCTCCGCGCCGATGGTTGGCGATTCGCCTGTCACGGCGCGCAACTATGCCGCCCAAGCCCAACGGTCGCTGCGCAATTACGTGCAGTTGGTTGAGAAGAGGGGGTTGCGGCACGACGCGTTCGTCCTGAAACACCTCGTGCACCGCCTGGGCGAGGCGGTGCACTTCGCGGTCCCTGACAACGCTGCCATCCTCGAAACCGGATTTCGGGGTTTGGAGGACGGGCCGCTCCGACTGCCGTTTCCGGAAATCACGATCGAATACTTCGTCCCCTTCAACCCCGAGCAGATTGGCGACCGGCTTCATGCCCCAAAACGGCTGATCTACGCGTGCGAGGTGACCCAGGATAGCTTGCCGGATTGGCTGACACCGGTACACCACGACATGATTGCCAGCTCGCTGCTCAACTGGGCCCGGGAGAATCCTCAGCTCGGCGCCGGTGAGCGTGGAATCCTTGTCTGGGGCTCCGCTTATGTCCAGCCAGGTCCAAATCTGGAGCCGATCTGGGCGCCGGAGCCGGGGTTCTGGCTGCTGCCAGAGCGCTACCCCGACTCCGCTTCGTACTCCGAGGAGTTGCGCCGCGAAAGGCACCAACGGCCGACCGATTCCGCTGCCCCCTTCGTGGCTGGCCGTCGGCCAATGCTTGTGGGTGGCATGGTCCCAGCGATGCTCGACATGTTCCGAATTGCAATGGATGGGCGGCCCGGCCAGGAAGACCAGGTGATCGCCGATCTGCAGCGGGATATCTCGCTCGAAGCCGGCGCGGTGCTCGAGTTCATCGAAGCGTGCTCTTGCAGCAATATTCAGGCGTCCACCCTTACCAAGGGGATCGAACCGGGAAGCCCGCTGGCCAAACGCCGCGCGGCAGACGGGAAGCTCCCGATGTTTGAGACGAAGGTACTGACAATCGACGTGCCTGGACGCTCCAGCACAGGCGCCGGCGGCGGCACCGGTGGCAGCGGCAGGGCCAGCCCCCGCATGCACATGCGCCGCGGTCATATCCGGCGCCTGGAAGACGGTCGCCGCATCTGGGTCAACAACGCCGTGATCGGCAGCCAGACCAACGGCCAGATCCAGAAGTCATACGCGATCGAGACCCCGCAAACCTCCCGACCCCGCCCGCAGCGGGTGATTCCGAGCCCAAATCGACCATGAACGCACTGGTTTTTGACACCGAAACAACCGGGAAGAGGGACCCAGGCCTCGTTGAGGCCGCATGGATCCCGATTCCGTCTCCGGGCAAAATCAAGCAGCTCGCCGGCGAACTCGTTGGCGATGCGTGTGCCCGCGACACCATGGTTCAGCGCTTCAATCCCGGCAAGCCGATCGAGTTTGGGGCCATGGCCACGCACCACATCACGAACCACGCGGTTGAGCACTGCCCGCCGGCGTCGACGTTCCGCCTGCCGGCCGGCATCACGCACCTGATCGGCCACAAGATCGATTACGACATCGGTGTCATCCACGCGGCGGCGCCGTCGGAGGGGTACGGCGAGATCAGGGGCATCGATACCTTGGTCTTGGCCCAACGACTCTGGCCCGAGTGCGACAGCCATACACAGTCAGCGCTGCTCTATTTTCTGATGCCAGAGGTCGCACCGGCACTCGCCATGCACGCGCACGATGCTGCCGTCGACGTTGGCATCAACCTTCGGCTGCTCAATCTGATCGTCCACGAGTTGCAATGGCGCGGCGCGCTCCGGCCTGACGGCGAGTGGTCATTCGCCGATCTGTGGGAGATCAGTGAAATTGCCCGGATTCCCGAGTTCATGCCGTTCGGCAAGCATAAGGGCCGCCCGATCGCCGACGTTCCGCGCGACTACTGGGGCTGGTACTTCGAGCAAGCCGACGTCGATCCGTACGTGGTGCGGGCCTACCGGGAGGGCGGGCAACCGTGGCCATGGCCTCGCCCAGACGCTGGCCACCCAGCGCCGCAGGCATCGGTATCGGCTCCGAAACCCGAACCGGTGACGGCGCCGCAGCCGGCTCAGTCCAACACCGCCCCCCGATTCAGTTTTTCACCGCGGCCGCGCGCCTGAGAAGCTCGCCAGCAGCACAAACCCAACTCCAGAAGGAAAGACCATGCAAACGACTAGTGAACACATTACGACCCTGGTGTATGCCGAACTGCGACGCGATGACCAGGTCGCCGTCATGATCCCCGCCCGCGACGGGCGCGGTGAGCCGACGGTCGTTGGAATCTCCACGGACACAATCACCTGGAAGTGCGCGGACGGCACCGTTGAGCGCTTGGGCACGCCCGCCGCCCCGGTTTCGAAGGATGTGATCGAAGCAGTCGCCAGTGCAGAGGGCCTGCTGGTGATGCTGGGCGATACCGCCACGAACGAGCTCATCGGGGACTTCGTGCTCCAGGGGGTGCCGGCGGCTTCGTCTGTCGCCTGATCAGATTCCGCACAGATCGGAGCAAACTATGACCAAAGCAGATCAAGTTGATCCGACGGGAACAGATGTCCCGCCAAATCTTGCGAAGCTTAGCCCCAGAGCGCAGGAGTTCATCGCTCGATTCTCCAGTACCAAAGGCGCGAAACTCGGCCTGGGCGGATTGGCTCGACCGAGCAGCATTACGGTGCACGGACCGAGCGGCCCAAAGAAGGATCGCTTCGTTGGCTGGCTGAAGCGAGCGGTACCAGTGCTGGCCATCTCAGGCGCGATGTTGGCGGCCGCAGGAATGTACGCGCTGACCTACGGTTCCGCACATGGGGAGAAGCCGGGCGTTTCGGGAGCGAACCCAATCGAACTCCGAAGCGAGAGGTTGCAGGAGCGCATGCCAGGCACCATGGAAATGATGCGCGAGGCAGCGAAACTTGCCCGGGTGAACCCCGAGCCGTACTCGGTACTTATTCGCTCCGACTCTGCGCTCGAGGGCCTCTCACCGACGGAGGTGCTTGCTGGGTTTGCCCAATCGGTCAATGCCGTCAATTCCCCGGTGCGCTCGCTCAAACAGATCGACAGTGCGGTCCGAGAGATTGTTGCTGATGCGTGGAAGAATGATTCCTCGCCGCTTATGGGACTTGCCGCGTATATGAAGTCCCCGGACAACTGGAAGGCCTCTGTAATCCAGATGCGCATGCAAGGCCCGCAGGCCGCTTTCGACGCCGCGGACGCGCTGAGCTACGGATGGGCATACGCGCGCTCAGTCCACCAACTCCTCAGGGCACAACTCAGTGCTACCACGCCGCGAAACGTGCAGGCCCGCAAGGTCGGTTCGGACTTCGTGGACATTGCCCGCTCGGCTATCGGCCTCGCCCAGTCAGTGGCCGGCGCCACTGGCAATCGGGACATGAATTCCACCGGCAGGGATTTGAGCGGCCTGGCTCGCGATGGCGTCTCGATGTACCAGCAAGGGCAGTCGGTCGGTTCAGCGTCAGGCACGCGGCGCGTGGACCAGGTTTCCCGTATGGTGGACTCCGCGGGCCGGCTTTATCAGAACAGCCAACGAGCAACGCATGAATACGACAAGCGTGCGCTCGACAGGGCGACAAAGGAGCTTCGACAGAACGGCTACGGCGAGGGCGCTACCAACCCGCAATACAGGGAGCGTGAGGGTGGTTGACTCGGCATTTGCTGTGGTTGGGGGGCGAGTCAGGCCGCTGGCGTCAATGCTCGCTTGCATGGTCCTCGGCCTCGCGTACGGTGGCGCGGCGGCCCAGAACGTCAACGAGTCAGCGGGCAGCATCTTCACGGCGGCGAACACCGCCGTGAAGCAGGGCGACTACAACACGGCATATCGCCAATACCTGCGGCTCGCCATCAATGGTCACCCGGAGGCCCAGTTCAACCTCGCCCTCATGTACCAGCGCGGGGTGGGGGTGAACCTCGACCCGGCTGAGGCAGGCTACTGGTATGAGAAGGCGGCGGCGAAGGGGATCGTCGATGCGATGCTGAATCTCGGCACGCTGTATGACGTTGGCGGCGGGTTGGGCCCGAACCTGGACACCGCTGCCCAGTGGTACACCAAGGCGGCGAATGCGGGCAGCGCCCAGGCAATGTGCAACCTGGGGCTGCTCTATACGCGAAACAACAATTTACAGCAGGCCAAATACTGGTATGACCAGGCGGTCCAGGCTGGATACGCGCCGCCGGCGTCCTTCCTGCAGGCACTGCAGCAGTTCCAGAACCAGTCACCGAGCAACTAGCGTGGCTTCCTTCATCTCGCGTGCGAAGCGCGCGCTCCTCCCATGGCTTGCCGTCGGCGCCGCGATCGCCCCGATCGCGGGGCAGGCCGCGCCGTCGCCGTCGCAGACCTTCTTGAGCGATCTCGGTCACGTGCTTGGGCAGATGCTCGCCAGCTACAGCCGGGAGGCCGACACACCGCTGCAGGTTCTGACCTTCGACACCGGGGATGCAGCAGTGCGAGGCTTCCTGCAGGCGACCACCAGTCATAGCGCCGATGAACTTCTTGCTATGCAGGCCTATGACAACATGAAGGTCGCACGTGCAGTTGGCGGATTCAGTGAGAGCAGCGAGCTGCCGACGTGCGTGATCTTCTATGACTCCAGCCGTAGTGACCTGCTGGACGGTTACGTGCGTTCCGGCGCATTCGAGTACGTGGAGGCACTCCACTACTTGGCCGCCCATGAGTTTGGCCACTGTATGGAATGGCACCAGACTCGGCGCGCGGCGGGCCGGGCAGGCGCCACTTTCCGGGACGTGCGAGCGTCAGAGCGACTGGCCGACCTCGTCGCGCTGACATACTTCGCCGCCAACGGAAACTGGCGCGGTGCAGCCAGGATCCTGGAGTTCAACGCCAAAGTGAGCGGGGCTAAGCCAGGGGATCCCCACAGCAATGCGCGGGAACTACGCGCCGCGCTCGACCAGCTTCAGGCGGGTGCCCAGCACGGCAGGGGCATGCCCGGGACGATGCTGGCCATTTATCAGACGGCTGCCGAGCTGCAGCGGCGCAATCAAACCACTTTCAAGGACTGAAACCATGCCCGTCGGGCTTGCCATCGCACTTGCGATGTTCATTTGGTTCGGCTATTTCGCCTCTTCTAACGCTGAGGATCAGGACACCCAGGCCGCGGAGCTCGATGTGGGCAGCGTGGTCACCAACATGCAGAACTATCGCGCGGTCATCGTGAACTATGCGCTCGCCCAAACCGGCGGGAACCTGATGAACTACGCCAACTTCAGGGCCTTCACCGGGCCCGTACAGCAGTTCATGCCGGACGCGGCCGCTCAGTCCTCCTGGTTTAGCCGCCGATCGGACGTACAGGGCTACCTACGTAACGGCGAGATCTTCCTCTTCTACACCCCGAGCGGGGTGAACTCCCGCCTGATACCCGGCGTGCGCGCTGAGCTGCAGACGGCGATGAGCGCTCGCGGAACGGTCGGTGTCGCGCAGGGCCAGCAGCTCATCATCACGTCGAGCGGAGCGGTTGCGCCGGTATCGCTCCCCGCGGGTATACCGAGTGGGGCTTCGGTGGTCTACATCGACGCGGCCACCAGCCTTCCCAGGATTATCCGTAGGGTGACTTGTCAGGACCGCTACGGCAATTCGCCCACTGGCGTGTGGAACAACGGACCGGTGGTGCAAGAGCAATTCCAGTATGAGGACGGCACCTTCACCAACTGGCAGGACGCGCCGGCCGGTGTGGGGCCCACCTATATCCCTTGCTCAACCACTTGAGGGTCAGAAGACGCTTGTCCGCTATTGGTGGAATGTCTTGACCCTTCTGCTAGCCAGTGAGATCAGTTGGCGCACGGCAGTCCTGGCACTTCGTAAGAGACCGGTCGCCGTGGCCGGACGAAAGGGTGGGTTCATCGTCGATCCTGAGTTCTGAAATTTGATTCCAGACTGATCCACCTCTGCGATCTACGTGCGTACACATGAAATTCGTGGGCTAGTCGGGATGACCTATTTAATAGCAGAAGATGCATGCCTTGCCGCAATTGGGGCCACCTGTTGGGCCTCCCCTCGATGCGCCCGCCATGCGGACACTCACCACTGCCAGAACACTCAACGAATCTAGGTGTGCTGTTTGCCAGTCGAGAGTTTGGTTTACCCTATCGGAGCTGGGCCCTTCCAACGTTAGGACCATGGACGGGCAGCTACTTACGATCTATGTAAATCAAGGGGCCAGCCAAGGCGCGGGCGACCCACAAGGTACAAAGCATGACGCCGATGCCGACCCACTCGTCCCCAATCACGGTGCGATACACCGCATAGAGGAATGCGGCGGCGCCTAGGATTAGGGCCAGGAGCAGACGGGCCAGCGCGAGGCGCCATTGCCATGGCATGCCGGGGCCATTGTCCTTGTCCTTGTCCGCGCGGCGCCGCTCCGCTATCAGGCGGAGGCGTTCGTCCTCCGCCTGATAGCGTGTAGGGAAAAGCCCCGCTATGTTGGCCTGGGCCTCTATATCGAATACAAACCAGGGCGGCCCCTCGTCATTAATCACTAGGTTTTTCTTATGGTCGGTCATGATTTGTAGCCCCCTGATAGCTCCAGGTCCGAAATATCCCCGCATGCAATCGACTGAACCCGCTGAAGGTTTTTCCCGTGGTCCGCCAATTCCGCCGCGTTCCAAGGTCCCATACTCCGCCAGGGCGGCGGCCACCTCGGTCAGCACATAGACGTCGAACATACTCTTACAGACTAGGAAGTCGCCGTCGTGCAAGCCATACGCCAGATGGTTGACTAGAGAACTACATCGACAGCGTGCATGTCATGGGCGACTTTCGGCCACTTCTTAGACATGCCCTAGGTCAGTACCATCTTGCGCTTTGCCATGAGTCAGCGCCCTAGCGGGCGGTCGCATGACCATAAGTTGGGGGGGCATTGCACAGCTTGCTCAAGGAAGCGCAGGAAATGGGCGTCAAGCCAGACCGCGCTTATGGGGCCGTTGTGGTCGGCGCCTGTATAGCCATAGGCATAGCGGGCCTGACGGTAAGCAGGACCGCCATCATGGTGGGCGTTCGTGGGGTTATCGCTCGCGTCAACCGGGTCTTCAAGGACAAGCAGGGCGGGCTGGTGGTGGACTACATCGGCATCGCCAGCGACCTGAAGCAGGCGCTGAAGGAGTACACCGCCAGCAGTGGGCGTGGTCGGCCAACTGTAGATGCGCACGAGGCCTATGCCGTGCTGGAAGAGAAGCTCGACGTGCTGCGCTCAATGCTGCACGGCTTCGACTACTGCAACTTCCTGACCGGCGGACACAAGCTGTTGGCCGGTGCTGCGAACTTCGTGCTCGGCTTGGAGGATGGAAAGAAGCGCTTCGCCGACGTGGCACTGGCGATGAGCAAGGCGTTCACCCTGTGCTGCACGCTGGATGAAGCGAAGGCCGTCCGGGAGGAGGTTGCCTTCTTCCAGGCAGTCAAGGTGCTGCTGACGAAGCGGGACATCGTACAAAAGAAGCGCACTGACGAAGAGAGAGAGCTGGCGATCCGGCAGATCATCGGCTCAGCAGTTGTGTCCGAGGATGTGGTCGACATCTTCGAGTCGGTTGGGCTCGACAAGCCGAACATCGGCATCCTCGACGATGACTTCCTCGCGGAGGTCCAGAACCTGCCCGAGCGAAACCTGGCGGTAGAACTGTTGGAACGTCTGCTCGAAGGTGAAATCAAGAGCCGCTTCGGTGGCAATGTCGTTCAGGAAAAGAAGTTCTCGGAACTCCTGTCCAACGTCATCACCCGGTATCAGAACCGATCCATCGAGACGGCCCAGGTCATCGAAGAGCTGATCGAGATGGCCAAGAAGTTCCGGGAGGCGGCGAATCGAGGTGAACAGCTTGGCCTGAGTGAGGACGAACTTCGTTTCTACGATGCGCTGGCAAACAATGAAGCATCTGTCCGATTGCTCGGCGACGAGACGCTGAAGAGGATTGCCCACGAGCTGACCGAGAACTTGCGAGCGAACGTCAGCGTCGACTGGGCGGTGCGGGAAAACGTGCGGGCGAAGCTGCGGCTGATGGTGAAGCGGATCCTGCGGAAGTACAAGTACCCGCCCGATCAGCAAGAAGAGGCGGTACAGACGGTGCTTCAGCAGGCCGAGAAGCTGAGCGCCGAGTGGGTCTGAGTTGGTGGCCCTTGATCAGACTACCCTCTCAATGCCTCACGTCACCCAATCTCGGACCCTGCCAATGATAGTTACCCGAAGGCCCGCTTGGCGTCATCCCTTGCCTTCTCGGACTTAAGCGAGCCTCGATGTACTGGTCCCGCGCATCCGAAGCGAGGAACTCGGGTTGCCTGCCTTGGACGATCCTTAAGGCCTCCATGGCTGCCGCAGGAAGGTGCCGAGCCAATTCCTTCTCGCTGACCTTCACGCCCTGCAACTCTTCCAACAGTAACTTTCTGGCCCCGGGCGGCCGCTTGGCAGCCGTGATGGCAGCGGGGGTGCGCTTCCGCTCGAATCGGCTCGCGGAGTCTTTCCGCGACCTGATCAATGCCCGCCGTGGCCAGATCGAGCCCCTCCGCGAAGGCGCGTTCAAGGCGTCCGGTACCATGGTGAACACCGTGATCGCCACTATCCCTGCGTTAGCCGGATAGCGGGCCACCGCCGCCCGCACTTCTCTCCCGCGCCGCTATTCCTCAGGCCTGATGACATCCGGACAGCAGTCCAGGAAGCTGTGCTGAAGGCCTTCAATGGAAGTCGTCCGCTTCTGATCACCGGTCGAGACTGCGGCGATCATCATATTCCCTATTGCCAAGGCGTTTGAAAACCGCAAGATCTGGGTAGCGAACCTCTCAGGGAAGTCACCAGCGGCGGCCACCAAGGGGTGGATCCCGGTATGGACGTAGGAATTCAAGGGGCCCCAGTTTGGCCCCTTGAACGCGGAGAGCATCTGATACGCCGGCCGGGCGCCAGGCGCCTGGCACTTGCCGAGCTGCTCCACCATTTTGGTCAAGGTGGGGAGGTCCTTGGCAGCCTTTTCCGACTCAGGGGTGAAGGGAGGCGTAATGCTTCTAAGCTCTTCATCGGAAGCCGCGTAGCCCACCCATGCAGCGCGTGCAAAGGCCTCGTACTGGAGCCGTAGCAGCCCAACGGCTGGCGCGAGCAGCTGCTGGCCGATGGCCAGGCGCAGGCCAGAAGCGTGCTGCCATGCCACTGTGCACGCCAGCTGCGCCACTGTCCACCTGAAATCGTATGCCTCTGCCCCATCAATTGCCGTGGCCAAGGCCTCGTGCAGCTCGTCGGATCGCTCAAGCAACCCTAAAAGGTCCATCGGTCCTCTCCCTGTGGCGCCCTGCAGGGCCGTTGGCGTGAATCATACCGAAATGCTTGCGTCGTACCCCATGGTGCTCTGTAGCCTGTCCAAATCGAAATACGCGCCGCGCCTGCAGCGGATAGCGATAGCAAAACAGCAAGAGCATGCGACTGACACTTAAAGAGCTGAGGCGGCTTTCCCCTCAGACGGCTGATCGCGTCGAGCGAGATATCGAGAAGCGGGCTGGAGACCGTGAGGGCCGGGTGAAGGCCTCAGCCGAGCGCGGCCACAGCGTGGGAGGCGAGGGAAGCTACCTGGAGGCTGCATTCGAACAACAGCTTCGGGCGACGTTTGGTCGGGAGCCGCACCCAGCGTTTCGGTGGTGCACTGAGTACCGCTTCGCGCTGCCGCGCCTGTACCGATTCGACTTCGCCTGGCCAAACCTCCTGATCGCGGTGGAGCTCGAGGGCGGGATCTGGAACGGCGGCCGGCACACCCAGGCGCGCGGTTTCATTGAGGACGCTCGCAAGTACAACCTGGCAGCCGAGATGGGCTGGACCGTGCTGCGGTACCCCGGCACCTTGGTGAACTCCGGCGAGGCAGTCTCCCAGACCGAGCAAATGCTGCGGACCGCACTGCGCAAGCTGCAGGACGATCCCAAACCCTGACCGATCAAACGTGAGCTTAAGTGCAACCAACATATTCGCATATGACCACCAGCCAAGAGAACCCCTCTTTCAACGAACAGGTAACCCAGCTCATCGAGAGCATGCTGAAAGGCAAGAGGATCTGGAGCGAGAACGGGCGCGCGCTGTCGATGATCTGGATAAAGGCTATGCAGGGCGTGACGCGCGCAAATAGCCCGGTGGACGCGCTGCTCGCGCACGCCAAATCGGAGGCGGCGCTCAACGCCATGGCGCTGGCAGGAGACTTCACCGAGCGGGAAGTCCAGGTCCTGAGCTTCCAGGCAAGTGCCGTTCTGACGCAGGCATTGCAGCGGTTCGGCGATCTGTCTGCGGAAGGGGAAACCACGATGTTGAGCGTGGAGGTCGATATCGGCTCAACCAACCACTACTTCGCGGCTGTTGGCGGCCGCGCCGGCGCTACGCTTCATTGACCCAGCCGATCAAGACGCACGAGCCGCAAGGCGACCTTTATCCCGGGTGAGGGGCGGAGTAGCCCCAAACCCAGCTTCCCGAGAATCTCCCATGATCGCAGCAACGATGCCGAGCACGGCAGGACAACTCACGGCCGTTGATCTCTTCGCAGGTGCCGGCGGCTTCACCGAAGGCGCACGCAACGCGGACATCAATGTGATCTGGTGCGGCAACCATAATCCCCAGGCCGTCCAGTTCCACGCGCGGAATCACCCGAATTCCATCCACGTCTGCCAGGACCTGCACCAGGCGAACTGGACCGAGGTTCCTCGCCACGACGTCTTGCTAGCATCGCCTTGCTGCCAAGGGCACTCGCGGGCCCGCGGCAGGGATCGCCCGCATCACGACAGCCAGCGCAGCACTGCGTGGGCGGTGGTTAGCTGCGCTGAGTATCACCGGGAAGAGCTCGTCGTTGCCGAGAACGTCTTAGAGTTTCTGGACTGGACGCTATATCCCGCTTGGGAGGATGCTATGCGCCGGCTTGGCTATAGCGTTTCTCCCCACGTCGTTGATTCCGCGGACCACGGCGTACCGCAACATCGCGTACGGCTCTTCCTCGTCTGCACCCGCTCAAGGAGCCCAATTCAGCTGAAGCTGCCGAGGCGCGATCACGTGGGCGTCGGCTCGGTCATTCAGTGGGATGAGCACCCGTGGACGCCAATCCAGACGCCGCGGCGCAGCCCGGCGACACTGCGGCGGATCGCCGCCGGCCGGGCCCGATATGGCCGGCGCTTCGTGGCGCCTTACTACGGCAGCGGCAGCGGGGAGACAGGCCGCAGCCTCGATCGTCCCATCGGGACACTCACGACCGTGGATCGCTGGGCCGTCATCGACGGGGAGCGGATGCGCATGCTGCAGATCCCGGAGGCGAAGGCAATCATGGGGCTACGACAGGACTACCAACTCCCGACAACCAAGCGTGACGCCATGCGGATGCTTGGAAACATGGTAAGCCCGGTGGTCGCGACCGACATGCTGCAGGCCGCCCGCGCGCAGGTGTAATGCGTCGAGGCCTACCGGTAACTCGCATCCCGATTTGCGCGGTCCCCTCCTCGATCTGTAGTTTGGGTTCAACAAGACCTGAACTGCAAGGAGACCCACATGACGGGTGTGACAGCGAATCCGCCATCGACAGCAATCGGGCCATGCTATCGCGTGAGCCCGTCCCTTGATCGCTCGCCCGCCGGCCCCCCATTGACCGGTGCCTGCTGCGCCCGAAGTACCGCCAGGCCGCCCTGGACACGCTTCGTGGCATGGGTCACTACGGGGTACCCACTGCCTACTATGCGTGCACGTCCGCGGGGCCGTGCGGGGCGTGCAGCCTGCCACAGCAGCTACGCGAGCCTTGGCTGGATTCCTGGGAGGTCGAGGAGGCCACGCAGGGCGCTCTGTTCATTCATGAGATCGGGATCCCTGGGGCGCCGGTGCGCACATTCACCGACTGGGCTGCGTTCATGCGAGGCGTAGATGCGCCGACCCGTACCACCTGGAGGGCAGCATGAAGCAGCGCCAGCTACGCGCGGTAAAGCGGGGCAGTGCCGGCTCGGCACAACTCGAAATTGTCCAACTGCTCCGCGAGGCGTCCTACCGGCGCCGAATCTCTGAGGTCTGGAGCGACTTTGTCGCGCTCGGCGCCATTACATTCGCGCAGATCGATAGGCGCGGCCGCGACGAACGTGAAGCCGAGTACTTGCGGATTGTGAAGCGGTACACAAAGGAGGAGTTCGACGCGCTGGTCGGTGCCTTTGTCCGTCTTCCGTTGGCGTTCGAGGCGAATGTGGGACCGGGTGGCGTGCCAATCCACTTCGCCGACATCCTGGGCGAGATCTACATGGCTCTCGAGCTTGGGAACAACGCCATGGGTCAATTCTTCACGCCAGGCGAGGTCAGCAAGCTGGTGGCGGCGATGACAATGGACCAGGAGTCCATGGAGGCGCATATTGCGCGCGACGGCTTCATTTCCGTCCACGAGCCGGCAATGGGTGGCGGGGCGATGCTAATCCAGGCCGCTGCGGTCATGGCCGAAGCGGGTCTGAACTACCAGCGTCATATGGTCGCTGTGGGTGTGGATCTGAGCCTCACCGCCGTGCATATGGCCTACGTGCAGCTGACGCTCCTACACATCCCCGCAGTGCTGATCTGCGGCAACAGCCTGACCTTGGAACACTCCTCTGTCTGGTACACACCCGCCTATATCCTCGGCGGCTGGGCTTCTCGTTTCCCGGTTTCGCCTGATGAACCAATGCGAGAGGTAGCGCTGCGCACCAGACCGGTCCCTGAAAGCAACGCATTAGCCGCCTAAAAGATAATTCGCAGTATAATGCGAATACAAAACAAATAGACAATGCACAGGATGATCAACGACAGCATGAAGGCCGGCCTCATTGTAGCGGCCATGCTCATGGCTCCGTTTGCGGCCTGGAGTGCTCCGACGAACTGCCCTGAGAGTTATGCCGCCGGCTTTGCGCCCGAGGTTTGGCACGATAAGCTGGCCAAGGGCACGGTCGAGCTCTGCTCGTCCCAGTACGGCGTCGTCTATTCCAACCTGACCCGAACCCCGCTGTGGTCCGCCGAGAACCTGAGCCCTGGCCGGTTCTCGCTACCGCGCAACTTCCCGCGGTATGACGTCTTTTATGAGGACAAGCGGATCCCGTTTGGCTGGCGCTCCACGCTGGATGACTACCGAGGAAGCGGCCTGGACCGTGGCCATCTGACGCCGTCGGCCGACGCCAGCAATCCGCATTCGGACTATGAGACGTTCGCGCTGACCAATATTGTGCCGCAGAGTGCTGACGGCAACCGGAATGCTTGGGCAGCGATCGAGAAGGCCGTGCGATCCCTTGCCCGACACCGCCAGGTCTTCGTGATCACCGGCCCCCTCTTCATTCCGGAAGAGGGCAAGGCCATCCGGTGGCTCAACCGTCGTGTCGCTGTTCCGTCCCACCTTTACAAGATTGTCTACGACCCGGCGAACAACGCCGGCGGTGCATACCTCCTCGAGAACCAGGACTACAAGCGGCCGCGTGAGGTACCAATCCAGGAAATTGAGCAGCTCGCCAGAATTCGCTTCTTCCCTGATACAGCGGCCATCCGCCCGATGAAGCTGCCCCGACCGCGATGGGATTGAAACCCGTCGCCGTGGCCACGCCGTTGGCACCTGCCTATACCGTTCTGCGCATCACGAAGCTAAAGACGTGGGACGCGGTGACCGCCGCCGGCAAATGCGACGGCGCGCAGTTGCTTCTCGGCGCTGGCGGCCCCGGTTTGCTCGCTGCTGTCCGTTCCCTAATCGGAACACAAACGGTCCGCACAAACGCCGTGCTTGCCGTCCAAGTGCTGATGTCGGTGGCGCGTGCGCCGCAACCGGCGGGCCAGCCTGCATCGGGCGGCGAGTGGAGCGGCGACCGCCTGCAGGCGTGGACCGAAGCGAGTATTAGTTGGCTGCGGCACAAGTATGGCGATCGGCTGGCCTTGGCCACCCTGGACGCCGGCGGGCCGGCTCCCGTCATCCTTTCAATCCTGGTGCCGCTCGACGAGCGGGGGAAGCTCAACGCCCGGGCTCTCTTTGGAGGGACACGACTGCGGCTGGCCCAGTTGCAGAGCGAGTACGCGGCGAGCGTCGAGGCGCTTGGGATCAAGCGGGGAGGGGAGGCAACTCGTGCTGCGGAGGCGGCCACTGAAGAGGTTGCTGCGCTCAAGCTGCAACTCCTGGCGGTATTGGGGGAGAAAGCTGACCTGCAAGGGCGGCTTGCCCAGCTCGAAGGGGAGAAGAGGCCCGGGGCATCAGCACCGCCCACGGAGGAAGCCTTCCGCGCCGAGCTTGAAAGGCGTGGGCAGGTGAGGCTGGTTCCGTAGTCGTCGGGATTCCAATAGATGCAACTAACCGCCGAGAGACCAGTCAAACCCGAAAGCTAAGCATGCATACCAGGGGCACGGCAGCTGGCATGAGAGCTCTCTTGAGAGAGCCTTCATGCGAGGGTGCCATGCGCAGGATTAGCTTCTGGGGCCAACGAAAACAATGCTGTATACCCACAAAAGAAGCTCGACCATGCGTAGGGTAGGTGAATCGGCTGCGGGGTGCCGAGTCCTTTCCCGATGGCACTCTCACTCTCTGAACGCTGTGACGGCGCAACGATTGTTGCATCCTCTATGCCATCGCCCAAAATCTACGCAACGCTGACGAAGCGTTACACCACTGAGGCCCTAATCGGCCTTCGCTTCACCCGTGACGGCAGTCAGATGGTGAAGCGTGGCGCCTGCCGGACGGAGCTGGCCGTCGCAACCAGCCTGGATGGGGTTTGGTGGCGGGTGACTCCACTCGCTCGGCGCTGGCGCTAGCGGCCAGGTGTCGCAGTGCCACCGTCACCGTGATCTGAGCCGCTCGCCAGCGAACTGGCGCGGGCGAGCGGCTAGTCAAGTTCGCGCGCCTCGCTCCGGTCCACGAGGGATGCCTGGCCATCCTTCCATTCGACGTAGCAGCGGTGCAGCCGGAAGGGCGAGGCCTCGTCCACGAATCCCAACGCGCTGCCAACCTCCTCGGGCGTATCCCCGCGCTCGAACCGAATCGCGGCGTAAGTATTGCGAAGCGTCTGTGGGGACAGGCGGCTTGTCCGACCGTCCGCAATCCCCAATGCCTCCAGCTGTGCCGTCACGCGCCTGAACATCGATGCGGCGTGCATCGCCCTCCCATCACCGGCGGTCTGGAAAAGCCACTCGCCAGGTAGGCCGGTACAGGTAAGCAGCTGAAGCCAAGTCCGCATCGCCGGGCGCGCCACCTCGAGCAGCTCCACCCGGGTTTGATAGACCCGTTGCCCCATCTTCTGCGGGACAGCTATGGTCCTTGCAGAAGCTTCAACGGCCTTCCGCCTGAGCACTTTGGCCTGGGAGACCTTAACGCCAGCACCGTAGAAGAGGGCGAGCAGAGCCAAGTCGCGATATCCGCGCCATTGGTCGCCGTTGACGGTGATCGCCCGCGGCAGCGGAGGCACCTGCGCCAGGTAGTCTTCGATGGCCTTGCGCTCGCTCTCCGTCAGGAACGTGGTTGGCGCGTTCTCGCCGTCGGCCAGTTTCTGCTGCACAGCGACACTTGCCGGGTTATGCATCCCCGGCCGCAACGTGGCCAGGTGCTGGAACACGCGCTCAATGAGCCGAGCGTAGCGGTACCGGTGGTGCTTGTGCAGGTCGGAGTCGTCGAGGAATTCGCCAATATGGTGCGCCTCCCAAGCGGTGATGGTGAGCTTGCGTTCGGCGGTCCAGCGCAGCCACTTGCGCCACATGAAGCCGTAGATCTTCGCGCTACTCTCACTCACGCCGCACCTGGCCAGCCAGTGATCGAACGCGCGATCAGCATCCTTTCTCCATTCGGCGAACGTGCTGCCGAAGAGGGCTTGCTGCGTGTTGCGGGTCCGACTGCTAGCTTTCATAGGGGATTCTCCGTATATCGAGCTCACTTGAGTGTTGCGATTGCGTTGAGCATACCCGAGCAACGCACAGAAAAACGCGAAAAGCCCTTGAAACTAGGCTTCGTCGTGGCAATATCGCGTGCAGTGTTGCGGGGCAGCCCATCGGGACCCGCCGGCACATCAACCACCGAGACTACGAACCGATATGGCAACCAAAGCTAATACGACTGCCAAGGCCGCTGCAAAGCCGGCCGCTAAGGCCCCGGCCAAGAAGGCTGCTGTGAAGCCGGCTGCGAAGGCTGCACCGAAGACCGCCGCCGCGGCACCGGTGGCCAAGCCGCTGAAGGATACTTTTAACAAGTCCAGCCTGCTTGCTCACCTGGTCACGCAAACCCAGCTCGAAGCCAAGACCGTGAAGACTGTGCTGGCCCAGCTGGAAAACACGATCGTGAGCGCGCTGCATAAGAAGGGCGCCGGCGAATTCACGCTGCCGGGCCTGCTGAAGGTGACGGCGGTTCAGGTACCCGCCACCAAGAAGCGCTTCGGTAAGAACCCATTCACCGGCCAAATATTCCCCCCAACTGTTCATACACAGTTATGTCTTAATAGGCGGCTTCTACCCCCAACACCCCTGTCAAAAGGGGTATTTTTTTGACTTAACTTCCAAGAAGCTATTCCATAGCTATGCATATTATGCAAAATGTGAACGCGTTAGACTGCAGCATTGATTGTTTCGAGTAGCCGGCTTTCTTTGAAAGCCGAGTAGCTGGTGGGGGTCAGGGGGAGGGACAAATGAGGCGTCGCGCTGTGGATAACTTGGCTCTGGAGCACTGGCGGGCGCTAGATGCACTTCAGGTACTGGAGAAGCTGGGCGGCTATGCGAAAGTCGATAGTACTTACGAGCCGGTCAGTGCCCACGATACGAAGCGCTACCACGTCAGCATTAATGGACGCGACTTTGAGTTGCTCCTTCAAGGTCCCAAGTTCTATGACATCCGGCTTGCCCGCGGCGGAGGTGGTGCGGTGGATTTGGCGATGCATCTGCACAACCTCGACTTCAAGGGCGCCACTGCGCTGCTGCGCAGCCTGGGTGTGTAGGTCGCAGCATGTTCGTGACCATCAAGGCCCGCGTCTACACCGACGCCACGGGTGTCTGCACGGAGCTCCCAGCACTGATGACGCCAGCCGGCGTGCTGGAGCCGTTGCTCGACTACTGCCTCCATCGCAGCCACGACCGGAGCCTGACGTGGATGTCGAAGGTCGCCCGCTCGGTGCGGATGTTCCTCGAATACCTGCACAGCAATCCGGCCGAGCGCGATACCTATCGCCTGTTCCAGAACTTCGCCCAGCGGCTCTACACCGGGACCTTCGACCGGCAGACTGGGCTCGACCCCAGCGGCTTGTGCTGGGCGCCACGCTCGCCGCAGGATGCCTCCCACATCATCACGCATCTCTCCGACTTCTTCGACTGGCTTGGTGAGATGCGGCCCGTGGCTGCCCAGGTGAATCCCCGCTATGCGGGTGGCGCCTTCGACCGACAGACCGACGAGGCCGCTTACCAGTACCGACGCAGCAATGCCTTTCTCGGACACACCTGGGCCGCAAACGCATCCCCCGCCGAAACCGGACACCGTGTACGAGGTCGACGCCTGCCCAAGGTCGAACAGGGTGAACCACCGGCCTTCCCGGAGGCGCGTTTCGAGGAACTGCTGACCAAGGGATTCTACGCGGCCGGGCGCTACGACTACCGCGGCATGCTCATTACCTTGCTGCTGCACGGCGCGGGCTTCCGCGAATCGGAGCCTTTCCACCTCTACATCCCCGACGTGTTCCCGGACCCCGCCAACCCGCACCAGGCCCAGGTATTCATCCACCACCCGAGCCACGGTGCCGCCCCCGCCGACTGGCGCGACGAGCGAGGACGACCCCGTCAAGGCAACCGCGCGGAATACCTCGCCCACCAGTTCGGCCTGGTACCGCGCACCGACCTGATGGACCGCCGTCACGCCGGATGGAAGGGCGGCACCCACGATGCCGCCTACTACAAGCGGGCGTACTGGTTCCTGCCGGAGTATGGCGAATGGTTCCTGCACCTCTGGCACCGCTACCTCGAACAGGTCGCACGCGTCGACCGTGGCCACCCCTTCGCCTTCATCAACCTGAACCGCGAACCGCTCGGTGCCATGTACACGCTCACCCAGTACAACAAGGCCCATGCCGCCGCGTGCGAGCGCATCGGGCTCACGGTCAGCAAGGCGCTGGGCACGACGCCGCACGGTCACCGTCATGCCTACGGCCGGCGACTTCAGAATGCCAGCGTCGACAAGCCGTTCATCCGCCGTTTCATGCATCACGCCTCGCTGCAGAGTCAGGAGGTCTACACACAGGCGAACACCCGCGAGACTCTAGCCGAGCTCGAAGCAGCCGCACAGCGACTGCGAGGCAGGTACGAAGGGCCACAACTTGGGTCGCGATTGCTGCTACCTGGCATTGAACTCAACCACTGAGGCACTCCCCATGGCCAAGAGACGGACGATTGCGAAAACTCTTGTCACTTCCCCCAAAAACGAGAAGGGTGTGCGGCGGGTCACGGATACGACCCTCGGCTGGGTCGAGCGGGATTACCCGCAGCTCGCCACCTGGCGTGTCATGGCGGTAGAGTGGCTGAAGGGTGAAACGCAAGGTGTTGCTGCCAGGCTCCAGGCATTGGTGACCTTTTTTGAGCGCTACCTCGTTCCGCAAGGTCTACCGCTCGACCCAGCGGTATTCCTAGCACGCACCACGGTCCTGCCTGACTTCTACCAGACGGCTTGCCCGGATTCAGACGGGGGTATCAGGTACAACAACGCTATCCACGCCTTCCTGCAATTCGTGCTGCGGCGCGAGTTCAGCGAGGCCGACGACGACGGCCAACAGGTGATCTTGCCAGGCTTCCGCAACCCCGTGCCCTGGAGGTCCACCAACGGCCTGCCGAAGCGCGACGAGAGCGTACATGCGCCGCTGCCCTACGGCTACATCGATGAACTGCGGCAGATGCTCGCGGCGGGCTCTCACTTCAGTGACTGGCAGTGGGCGCAGAACGCGTTGGGGGCAGAAATCGGTCAGCCCGGGCGCGTCGCTCCCGATTGGTTCGAAGTGACCGAATCCCAGATTGACCAGAACGACCCGGACTGCGTGTGGCGCGTGCGCAAGCTACGGTCGGGATATCGGGGCGGGCAAGTGCTAGAGATGTGGAGCCCGGTCCGTTGGGTGGCCCTGCTCGTGAAGCTCATCCTGCCGCTGCGCACCTTCCAAGTCCGCATGCTGGACTCGGGCGAGGCCGACACCTGGCGTTACGCGGCCGGGAACTGGACGTTGAATTCAAGCCAGCTCGCACAGGGCAGCGAACGCCGGCCGCTGCAACAAGGAGTGTTTCGCCGCAGTGACCCGCTCGCCGATGGCGAGGCCATCTCAACCGTGCTCTACATAAATACCAATAAGACCGCCGACATCGCTAGATCCGGTCCCGAGAAAGGCTACGTGCTGCCGTGGGCCTCTGGGGGGCCGGTGCATCAGGATGTCTTCTACTGGCTGGAGAAGCTACGCAACTGGCAGGAAAAGTACAACCAGGTCGCGCGGCGCACAGCGTGGACGGAATTGGATGGCCGCCACCTCGGCGCGAAGAGCGACGTGCAACTGGCGGGCTATTGCGACGCGTGCTTCCTTTTCAGGATGCCGGAGGCACGAGAAGGCGAGCGTCATCGGCCCATCGTGGATTCGGGGTTGAACGGCTGCTGGTTCTCGTTGCTGGAAGCGCTGGAAGAGCGACTCGTCGACCGAGGCGAATCGCATCGCAATGGCACTCCAATTAGGTTTTTGCCTCCGGTCGAAGAGCGGGTAGGCTATGCGACAACCCTTTTTCCCCTCCACAGCCTGCGCGTTTCCCTCGTCACTGCGCTGGCGCTTGAAGGCCAGGTGCCGTTTCCCGTGCTGCAAAAGCTGGTCGGCCACAGCCGTCTGCTCATGACCCTCTACTACACGAAGCCCGGTGCGACCCACATCCGCGACGTGCTGCTCGGCGCGGCGGAGCGGCTGGAGATGAACAAGGAAGCGAGCATCCAGAACTTCCTGCTCGACACCGAGCACGGCGACCTGCTGCAAAAGGCCATCTGCAACAGCGTGCCCAGCCTCGCCGCCGCCATCCCGCAGCATCCGGCCGCGCGCAACCCGGCGGGCTGGATGCCGATGCATCACGGCCTGTGCCTGGTCGGCGGCAACACTAGCGAGGTCGAAGACAACGGGGCCGTGGGCGGCTGCTACAACGGTGGGCCGAACCTCGGATCCCCCTCCTCACCCAAATATGGGCCGGTTCCCAGCGGCAGCCGCAACTGCGTGCGCTGCCGCTGGTTCGTGACCGAGCCGCACCACCTGCCCGCGCTGGCAGCTCACTTCAACACGCTCGCCTATCACTTCGACGAGGCGCGAAACGCCTGCCTCACTCACGAGAACGAACTGCAGAACCTGAAGAAGCAGAAAGCCGATGCGGAAGACGCGGGCCAGCCGTTCGCCCGCCTGGACACCTACCGGCAGGCCCAGCGGGTGTGGGAAAGCGCCATGAAGCGCTTCAGCGACCTCGCCGAAGACCTGGTGGCCTGCTGGCGCCTCATCGAACGCTGCAAGGCGGCGCTCGAAGCCCCGCAAGGCGCCGGCACGTATTTGGTGGCTGCCGGCACGGTGAGCGACGCGCAGATCGGCTTGAAACGGAGTCGGAACTGCTCCAACTCGCCGGCGTGTGCGAAAACGTCGAGGTCTATCCCGACCTCGAACCGGGCAAAGCGGTGTTCCGCCGCAGCCAGTTGCTCGACGCGGTGCTCTACCGCGACGACCTGCCGCCCGTGTTCATGCTGCTGAGCGAACAGGAGCAACTGCTCGCCGGCAACGCCTTCATGCGCCGCCTTGCCCAGCAGATGAACCCGGAGAATCCCGCGCTCGGCCAGCGCCAGGTTATTCGCCTGATGGACGCAGGCGCAAGCCTCAGCGAGCACTTCGACATGGACCTCGCCTTGCCGCTGCCGACCGCGAACCTCGTCCGAGCGTTCCCCACCGGGCACTGGGTCGTCACGGGAGATAAAGCATGAACGGCAAAACGGAGATCCACCTGGACGCGATCCTAGAGTCGCTGCTCGCCAAGGGCGGGCGCTCGAACCGGCGCGCAAGCCTGGCAAAGATGCACGAGCTTTGCCGCAGGCAGCATGAAGCGGGCTCGCGTGATTTCTCGCTGTCCGCCATCGGCCGCCTAGCCGAAGCCGAAGGCATCATGAAGGGCCGCGCCCTCTACAACGCCCCGTCCGCCCACTACCGCACGCTCATCGAGGCGTGGGCGGCCTACGCCGGTCCGCCTGCCCCCAAGCCGCCAAAGATGCTGGCCAGCCACGACTACCTGATGCGCATCGAGGATCCGGCCATCCGCTCCATCATGCAGGCGATCATTTCGGAGCGCGACAAGCTCAAGGCGCAACTCAACGTGTTGAAGGCCAACACCCTAGTGACCGTGGACCGGCGCCCGCTGGGCGCGGCTATCACAGCCGCGCCTGGAGCGCAGCCGGTAACCGTGCTTGCCATGGCTGCGCAGCTCACGCCTTCCGAGCGCGAAGCCTTGCAGAAGGCCGTGTCGGCACGCTACCTCGAGGAACGAGGACTGCGGGAAGGCAGTCACGGCGAAATCGTCAACGCGCGGGGCCGGACAGTGTTTGAGGTCGGGTTCGCGCGGGCGATTCGAAAAGTTCTTGCGTAGGCGAAGCAAAAATGAAAGGAGAGGACAACATGAGTGTGGCTTATTACCTTGCCTGCCTTGAATCCGGGCAGTATGTGTGGGTAGGGGCACTAGGTCCGAACCGCCAAGCTATGCCGGAAGGGCAAGCCGGCGCGATATCGCGATTTGCGCTGGCCCATCGTGGCAAGCCGCTGGTTGTGGTGAGTGATACCCATCCGATCCTTGATGATGGAGAGGAGTGGGGGGCATCGCCCGAGGCATAAGATGTAGAAAGTTGGACTTGGTCGGACAGACGATGTCAGATCGTCGGTCTCAGTTCGGCCAAAAGCTGCCGTCGGCCGTTACATTTCGCTTGAACGCCTTCAGCCATCAGCTATTCTGCATGGGCATCTGCTCCGTTGCAATTGCTGGAAAATGCATTTCTTTGGTCAGGAAGTGAGGCAAGACGCTGCGAGCATTAGAGAGACAGTACTTCACCGCCGAAAGGTTAAGAGGAGGAAGCCCATGCCAAAGCTCAATCTCATAGTCCACGGTTCATTTCTCGCCGCCTTATTGGCTTTGTCAGGAGGCGCGGCTCTAGCACAGGATCCAACCAAGGTGGCGCCAGAGATTTATAAAGTAACGTCGGACAACCAGTATGTACGCGTGTTAGACATCCACTTGAAGCCCGGAGGCAAGTCGCCAATGCACTCTCATCCCGGCTACGTGGCCGTTGCCCTAACTCCTTGCAAGGTGCGGTTTTCCACTCCTGGCGGCAAGAGTCAGGAGGTGGAATTCAAATCTGGCGAGGCGAGCTGGCGTGATTCTGAGAGTCATAGCGTAGAAAACCTGGGTACGGCTGAATGCCATGTTATGAATATCGAAGTGAAGAGCGCCACCAAGGAAAAGAAAAAATAGACACGCTGCCCAACGAGCGGTTCCAGCGGGCGGCCTGGTTTCCGCTCGGCCGCCTCTGAACCTAGGCGGTGAATGGCCGCTTCGGAGGAGATTGCCCGGCCGGTATGGGTCGGCTGCGGTCGTTCCCTTACCCGTTTCGGTGAATAGAGCGCGCTGAAATGAAGAGGCCGGTGTTTCCACCGGCCTGCTGAGTTTGTATGTATTGCGATGTATCGATACATACATCGCCAGTGTACCTAAGTCCCTTTGCCGGCAAGGCGGCCAGCAGACCATCCGCTTAACTATGCATGGTTAAGGTATAAGTCGGCCAGGACCAGTGGTTTGCAGCGAAACCCGCCTCGGTGAAGGTTAAGGTCCGACCGCTGAAGAAGCTGAAGGACGCCGCGGCCTAAGTTCGCCGGGCATGCAAAAGTAAGGGGGCTAGTGCTCCCTTTTTCGTTTGGTCCGGCCCGCTTTTCCGCGGCACCGGCCTGCCGCAAGCGTTGAGCGAACAGGTCCGAAGACGGGCACGCGCGCAGACTCCTCCGGGGGTGTACTAGGCCCCCAAGACGGGCAAGATGGTCGGGCCGCGGCCGCGCGCCGGCGTGGCAAGAGCGAGCGCTTTCGCATCGCCTAACCAGATTGGGGCAAGGGATGATCAGAGCAGCCTGCTTGGGCGGTCGCGCATGCAGTGTTTTGGGACCTTGGGTAGGTCGTGACGCCGTCGATGGTCCGCGTTCTTATGCCAGGACTTGCCTCACAGCCAGCGCGGGCGCTCTTCGCCTGGCTCGCGGTCAAGCGGGCCGCGCTCCGGGTTGCTCCATGCGTGACGGTGAAGCTCGAGGATATCGCGTGCCACCGCTGCCGTATCCCGGGCCGACAGGCACAACTCGATCGGCGCCTGGCATTCCGAATCCCCTTCGAGTCGAAAGTACAGCGACATATCCCGATAGCCGGGGGCATTGCCATAGCTGGCATAGCGCGCCTGCAGGCGCGCGCCCTCCGGCGGCGGCGGCTCGATGGGAGACAAGTTCCAGTCCGCGATCAGGCGCTGGAACCGTTCGTTGCCATCCGGCAAATACCGGTGGATCTCCACCTTCGGCTGGTTGTCCAAGCGCAACACCGCCAGACAGTGCTCGAACAGGTCGGCGTCGAGTCCGCGAAGCTCGGTTAGATCGAAGGGAAAATCGGTGCCGTTGTAGAGGCCAGCCAGGAAGCGCGCCACAGTGCCGGCCTGGTTCGTATCGCCCTCTGCCACGGTCACCAGGTAGGTCAGCGAGTCCAGGCCGGCATCGTGGTCCTGCGCGCGCACCTCGGCCGCCCGTTGCCCGCTGGTCTGGCCGCCGCGCGCCTGTGCGAAGAACTCGTCTGCGGCCTGCAGGAAGGCATCCACCAGGTGCTCTGGCACGTGGTGCGTGATTGGCCGGGCCTTGGGACGGGGGGGGATGGTCATGATGCTAGTCCTCGCTTCTCGTGCAACGGGCACGCTGAAAGCCACCGCCCGCTTCGCCGCATTTCGGAAAATCTGACTCCTTTGGTTTCGAACAGTAACAGGAAGGCGGCGGACAGATTGTAAGGCAAAACGCCATGCCGATAAGGCCAGTTATCGGCAAGGACGCGGATGACAAAAAACCGCCCGGAGGCGGCGTTTCGTCTCTATTCTTCGCTTTTCTCTTGCTGCTGATTGCGGTGGTAGGACCAGAATACGACGACGACAATGATTAGCAGCGCTTTCAGCTGCCAGTACTCCAGGAGATCCAGCGCATGCCACACCAGCACCAAGGGAAAGACGAATAGCACGACCAGCAGAAAGAGACCTCCCACTGGGATCGGCCCAATTCTGAACATTGAAATCTGCTGTTGCAACAACTCGAATCTGCTGGGAGGCGGCTGATTCTCCAGCCGTTTCGCGCTGGCCCGCCAGCCCGAATCCTGCTTGCGCTCGTTTTGCGGTTCGTCCACGTTAGCTTTCCTCCCATCACGCGGGGGCGTTTTCTGTCGAACTACTATTGTTTCAGGAAATCGCTCATGCGCGGTGGCCGGTACGGCTTCCCATACCCGATGAAGCACGCGGCATACGCGATCGCGATGGCCACGAGCGGATAAACCCGCGTGCGCATGAATCCTTCGTACACATAGTCGTACGGAAGAAGCGTCGAGCGCTCCGGCCAACTCCCGTGCTTCGAAAACCAAGACCACCAGCCGAATGCCACCACGGCCAGCCACAGGGTCGCGGCCCACCACAGCAGCAGGAAGAATCGTCGCTTCATTGTTCGCGCCCTCCCTGGCGCCCTCGGGCCTACCAAACCCCACACACATGCCGATATTAGCAATGATCGGCGTGAGCGTAGCAACCGAAACCCAGTTCAACCAAGAGGCGCCGAGAACACCTGCGCCTCGACGACTTACCTCGATCGGGGAGTTCGACCGGGCACAAGAAGCGAACCACCCGGGCACGAAGCGCCGAGGGCCGCCCGGCCGGCGCTGGCAAAACCAAAGCCAAGCTTGGCGGCGGCCTTCCCCCGATGTATTAGGATCCCAAGACCGGCAAGACCTGGTCCGATCGCGGCCGCGCGCCGGCATGGCTTGGGGACGAACCGCGAACGGTTTCTGACCGCCTAACCGTATCACCGGGCTTGCTCGGTTACCCATCCACCGTGTTTAGATGTCTAGTACCTGAACAACATCTCTTGTCATGAATACGAAGATCAAGATGCAACTGAGGTGCTGGCCAACCCTGCCAGGAGTGGTGCTTGCTCTTGCGGCCACCGCCTTTCACGCGGACGGCTATGCTAGTCAGACGATCTGGCAGGTGACGCAGCCCACGAGATTCATGGTGGCTGGAGTTCTACGCAAGGACGGGACCATGGACGTCATCAAGCCCGTCCACGCTATCGTCGAGGCGGATTCGCAAGCCGAGGCGATCTCGCAGCTTACCGAGTCAGCACAACGCAAGTATCCGGGCTATACGCTTATCTCCACTCTGGCCTCACCGGTACCCCTGGCTGGCAAGTGCGAGATCAGCATCTGACGTCCCGCGGCTAGTCAGCCAGTGTAGCCATGCTCCCGCAGCCATTCTTGCGCTGCAGAAAAGTCTGCCACCTCGGCCAAGACCTGGATGCCCTCGCGAGGCCGCGACGGCATTCGCACGATACAGATCAAGTCCCCATCCAGCATCGTTGACGGACGCTCGCGGGCCTCCCGCCAGCGCGCGAGCTTCTCATCCGCCAATTTCATAGCGCTGGCCATATCAGGCGCGGCACCGTACCAGGTCGATCGATCCCACGCGCCGCCGTCAAGGCAACGGACTTCGAGAGAGCCATCCGGCAGCGTAAGCGCATAGGGACGATCCCACCACGCAAGGATCTCCTCCTCATCGCGCTCGTCATTGGGCGTGCTATCAAATCCGGGACGGAGCTTGGGATCTACAGGCAACACCGATATCGGCTCGGTTGCCGGCGGCGACGCCGCGGCTGAGTGCGCTTGAAGAAGGGCGTGCCAGTCTCGGTAGCCGGCCTCGGCTGCCATGCGCTCCAGTGCTTCGGAATGGGAAATGCTGCCCGAACGGGCGAGTTCCTTTGCCCTACGCTTTAGATTCGCGACGAGCGTCGCGGTCGGAGCTTTCGGCATTTCGGTCTCCACGCTGGAATCGACAGCCCACTAGTCGTTCCTGCGCGAAGATCGTAAGGGAAGCGCCATCCCGTCGAAACGAGTTTGCCTCGTGGGCGGCCGGCGCAGGCATGCGCCGATGGCTGGGATTATGGCACAAGCTGTCCAGGGGACCAGGCCGTCAATCCACTCGCTGCCACGCGGCAGCGATCGCAGCAAACACAATGGGAACAACGTCATGCCCGACAAAGGAAGCGGGCCGCTCGTCTTTCGGATACTGCAGAACCGCGGGTGCTCGCATCATGCGCAACACCTGCGGATTGTGCTTGCCGCTTGCTGCCACATCTGCAAGCACCTCTGCCTCGATCTGATGCAGCAAGTGCCAAGTTAAATGCCCGCTTTCGCGGTGACGTCGAATAATTGGAGGCAGCGCCTCAATGACCGCCTGCTCGGCCACCTGCAAAAGCTCCATGGCTTGATCTCCTGATACTGTACATTCATACAGTATCAGGAGATCCGTAACCTCGGCAAGAGCCACCTGGTAGAGATCCCCACCACCCGACCGGATACCTAGGACGACGACCGATACCGCCACTGTGACTCACGCCAGCATTTCTGGAGACGATCATGTCGAACAAGCGAAGGAGCCTGGCGGGTTGAGGTTGGCGGTAAGATGGAGGGCCAAGATTTCGCAAACCAAGAGGATGCAATCAAGGCCGGCACCGAAAGGGCAAAGCGGGACAAGGCCGAGCTCTTCATTCGCGGCCGCGACGGAAAACTCAGGGAACGCAACACACCTACGGCCACGACCCCCGGGACATCAAGGGCTAGAGCAGGCACCCTCGAAACTGGCACTTAGCGCACATTTCGCGTAGCGGCCGCTGCCCGTCGGCGGGCGCTGATCCAGTAATGCGGCGCCGGCCTACGGCGTCCAGCCGCTCTGTTAACTACGCTGATAGTGTCTCGCCGCTAGGAGTTCCAAATGGCCGCGCGCTCCATCGCCTCGCTCTCGATCAGTTTCGGCTTGGTCTCCATTCCCGTAAAGGTCTTTTCCGCCACAGAGAGCAAGGCCGCTCTCAGTTTCAACTTGCTACACGCAGGGTGCGGGTCAAGGCTTCGGCAGCAGTACATCTGCCAGAAGGAAGGCGTCGTCGTCGATCGCGCCGACATGGTCAAGGGTTACGAATTCGAGAAGGACAAATACGTATTGTTCACCTCGGATGAGCTCAAGGCGTTGGAGGAAGCTGCCCAGCATACGATCGACATTGTCGCTTTCATGCCGCTCAAGGCGATCGACCCGATTTACTACGACAAGGCGTATTACCTCGGGCCTGACAAAAGGGGCGCCAAGCCTTACAGCTTGCTTTCGGAAGCCATGCGCGCCACGGAGAAATGCGCACTTGCGAAATGGTCTTGGAAGGGCAAGCAGTACATGGTCCAGATACGCGTGAGTGATGACGGGCTGATATTGCAGCAGCTTCTGTACGCCGACGAGGTCCGATCCATGGCTGAACTACATGTCGAGACTGTCGATGTCTCGAACGCTGAACTATCGCTGGCCGAGCAACTCATCGAGCAGAATTCGGTTGAAGGCTACGATCCCGCCGAGTACACAGATGAAGAGAAGCAACGCGTCCTTGCCCAGATAGACCGAAAGATCGAGGGCAAGGACATCACCGTTGCCGAGACTCATGACGCCGTCACTGGCGCGGAGGTGATCGACCTAATGGAAGCGCTTCGGAAAAGCATTGGTACTCCAAAAGCGGGTGCGGCGGTCGCCAAGACCGCCAAGGAAAGCAAGGCGCCAGCCCGGCGCACTGCCAAGCGCGCAGAAGCGGAGAGCACGCCGGCCACGCCGGCAAAGCGGTCCAGCAAAAAGCAAGCATGATGCGTTCGTATACGATGCGCGACGTCATCGAGATCGTTGGCATACCGCGCTCCGCGGTCATGTCGCTGGTCGTGGCTGGGGTGGTCGCACCTGCCCGAGGCGACCGCGGCGAGTATCGGTTCAGTTTTCGAGACCTGGTTGTCCTTCGCACCGCGCAGGCACTGCGCCAATCCAATATCTCCTCCGGTCGCATAAGGAGGTCCCTGCTCCGAACAAAATCCCTCTCGCACGGCCGCCCAACGTCGGCCATGTCTCTGCGTGCGGAAGGAAACGACGTTATAGCTAGCTCACATGGGGCTGAATGGGTTGCCGACTCCGGACAGTTGCGATTTGACCTTGCTCAGCGTGCCGGAGATGCCGTCGTTGTATCGCATCCGGAAGTTGGCTCCAATGATGCCTATGACTCCTATGAGATAGGCAGGGAGCATGAGGCCCATCATCGCGTAGCCGAAGCGGAAAGTGCTTACCGAAATGCGATAAGACTTGATCCGTCCATGCATGCGGCATGGCTGGACCTCAGCGCACTGCTATGCGATCAGGGAAATTGCACTGAAGCGTTAAGCGTTCTTGCGGAGGCGCGCACTCAATTTCCGTCCAGCACCGCCTTGCTGTTCAACCTTGCCCTCGCGCTCGAAGACACCGGCGATTGTGAAGGAGCAATGAGGGCCTACCAGGACTGTCTGACTCTTGACCCTCAAAACGCGGATGCGCATTTCAATATCGGACGCCTCTACGACATCGCGGGACACACGCAGAAAGCGCTGCGGCACTACAACCGGTATCGGGTGCTGACCAGCTGACTCAAGGCCATCGCAGCATGAAGAGGAACGCTAACCTCGATCAATATGAGCGGAAGCGCGATTTCTCCGTCACACCAGAACCTGGTGGGCGTTCCAATCGAGCGCGGAAGCCTGCTGGCAAGCTGTCGTTCGTTATTCAGAAACATTGGGCGCGGCGCCTGCACTATGATTTTCGACTCGAACTGGACGGCGTGCTCAAGAGTTGGGCGGTGCCAAAGGGGCCCAGCTACGACCCATCCGAGAAGAGAATTGCCGTTCACGTCGAAGACCACCCGCTCGACTACGCAACCTTCGAGGGTGACATCCCGCGTGGGCAATATGGCGCGGGCTCTGTCATTGTGTGGGACCGCGGCTCGTGGGAACCGGTAGGTGACCCGCGTAAGGGCTTGGTCGATGGAAAGATGCTCTTTGACCTGCATGGCGAGAAGCTTCTCGGCCGCTGGGAGCTTGTCCGCATAACCAAGCCAGGGGACAAGTCGGAGCAATGGATCCTGTTCAAGAAGCGAGACGCTTGGGCCCGTCCGTTGGCCGAATTCGACGTATTGTCGGCGATGCCTGACAGCGTCACATCGAGGACTGTGAGCGACGACAGTATCGACTCCAACGAAGAGACATTCCTCGGCGCGAGTAGGACAATCGAAAACGCGCCAAAAGCCTCGTTGCCCGCGAAGCTCGCCCCCCAGCTGGCTTCACTTTCACCCACGGTACCAACGGGAGAAGGGTGGGTCATCGAGACGAAATTCGATGGCTACCGCCTGCTAGCCCGCATCGATGACGGCAGCGTACGGCTCTTCACTAGGAACGGACACGATTGGACTTCCAAGTTTCGCTCTCTTGAGCGAGAGATTGAAACGCTTGGCGTGGATAAGGCCTGGCTTGACGGAGAGATCGTCGTTCTCCGCAACGGCTTGCCCGATTTCAACGCGCTGCAGAATGCCATTTCGGCGCGCTGGAACGACGAGATCATCTACTTTCTCTTTGATGTCCCCTACTGGAACGGGCGGGACCTGAGATCCTTGGCGCTGTCCCAACGCAGAGATCTTCTGGCGCGGCTTCTTGAGGCGGGGTCCGACCGTCTCCGATTCAGTGAAGCTTTTGACGCCCCTGCGGTACAGCTGTTCAAGGCCTCGTGTGAGCTCGGACTCGAAGGGCTAATGTTTAAGCGGGCAGACTCCCCCTACGTCTCAGCGCGGACGCCGACCTGGCTGAAGGCCAAATGCAAGCTCCGACAGGAATTCGTCATCGGTGGCTTCTCCGATCGGGGGGCCTCCGGGAATGAGGTTGGCAAGCTATACCTTGGCGTCTACGAAGGCGATGTGCTGCGCTATGTTGGCGGTGTGGGGACTGGTTGGGATAGCGCGACCGCGGCTGAGCTCCGACGGCAACTGGTACCACTACAGGTCGAGTCGATGCCGTTCGGCATGTACACGAAGGCAAAACGTTGGGGCCGAGGTAGCGGGGGACCAGTCCGGTGGGTAAAGCCGTCGATCGTTGCTGAAGTGGAGTTCTCAGAATGGACGCCTGAAGGTCACGTGCGACATGCTTCTTTCAAGGGACTCAGAGCTGATCGTTCACCAAAATCGGTGCGAAAGGAGGCCATTCAGACGTCCGTCGCGCCTGCAGGCGTCTCGAGCGTGAAGGTGACTAATCCGGGCCGGATCATCGACGAGTCAGCGGGGATCACCAAGCTCGAACTTGTGCGCTACTACGAGAGCGTCGCTAGCTTGATGTTGCCGCATCTGAAGGACCGGCCATTGTCGCTCGTGCGTGCACCGGATGGCATTGGCGGAATCATGTTTTTTCAGAAGCATGCCGAGACAACGATACCAGGACTAACCGAACTACCGACTGATCGTTGGCCAGGACACGCCTCCCTACTTGTAGCAAACTCGGCGGATGCGATCGTCTCAGCCGCGCAAATGAATGTCATAGAGTTCCACACTTGGAATTCGGTTGCGCGTCGGATCGACATCCCGGATCGCTTCATACTGGACCTTGATCCGGGCGAGGGCATAGCGTGGTCAACTATGCAGGAGGCAGCAATACTGGTAAAGACCCTACTGGATGAGCTCGGCCTACAGTCTTGGCTAAAAACCAGTGGCGGCAAAGGCCTGCACGTCGTTGTCCCGCTGACCGGGCGACACGGCTATGACGTCGTAAAGGACTTTTCCCGATCTGCTGTGCAGCACCTGGCCGCCACCCTGCCTCAACGCTTCACCGCGAAATCAGGGCCCGTCAACAGAAAAGGCAAGATATTCGTGGACTACCTTCGAAACGGCCATTCGCAGACTACGGCCGCAGCGTTCTCCGCGCGAGCGCGACCGGGAATGGGTGTTTCGATGCCGATAGCCTGGGATGCCCTCTCCGAACTGAGGAGCGGTTCACAGTGGACCATTAGGGATGCTCGCGAGTACCTCAGCTTCCAACGCGGTGATCCTTGGGCCGATTACTGGACAACACGCCAGACGTTGTCGTCCGCCATCAGGAAGCTGTTCTAGGATTTATCACAAAGCCATCAGCGGTTATGGACGAGATCGTCATCACGGGCGTCTCTGGCCGACACCGCCAGCAGGTGCGCAGCGATCTCCGCTTAGCGCCATTGATCGCACCGTCAACGGCTACGGTCAAGGGGGCGGAGGGGAATCCAAGTCATAGAGCGCATCCCCCGCAGGTACGAAGACGCTATTGCCGTCAGCAACTGTGTTTCCCTTCGTGGTCCGGTCACCTTCCGCCGATCCTTTGTGCTCTATGATTCCTGATCCTTTCTTTGTTCAGTCTGCACGACCGTTCGCGAGACGATGGTGCTTTCGGTCGGCTCAGGAAGTCGGAGGTCCTCAAGGGTCTTGCCCGAAGCAAGCGCTTCGTTCAGCCATCGCGGTCTCTTTCCATAGCCGGACCACGTCTTACCAGAGCCGTCACCGTATTTCGGCGGCTTACGGCGCGCCGCGCCGGTCCGTGTCCGCTCTTGGCGGAAATTATCTGGGGGCGTCGCATCAATGCCCACTACTCGCAGATAAAGCGTTCGATCCCCAGCCTCTAGTTGCTGCGCACGTTCGCTAAGCTGGGCTATTAGCCCGTGAAAGTCCAGTTGCTCGCCTGGATTCAAGCCAGCCCAGGTCCGCTGCTCCTGCAACACGAGGACAAAGAAGCCGATGCGAGAATTTCTTGCCCGCATGTACTGCCCGACAAGCTGGCCCTCGAGGGACTCTAGATAGTCACTCAGTGTCCATCGCTTGGAAAGCTTTAGCTCCACCGACGCGTAAAAGCTGCCGGCACGGCAGAGAAGGTCTCGCCTAGTTGCCTCCGGCAATTGAGACTCCAACGTGACCGCGTATCGGTGTCGCGCCACATGATTCAGCTCGCTGCCGAGCAGCGCTTGGAAGTCTTCCTCCAACGCGAGCCGATCCGCATCGGTCTTGATGCTCTCATAGCTAACCGAACTAAAAAATCGCCGCAGGCTGAACTCGCCTTGCTCGATCTGATACTTGACCGTCAGCAGGTCGGTGTATACGGCCATGGCGAATGAAGTATAGGTGGATACTGCCGGCGCGAAATCGGTCTCGAATCGACCGTATTCGTGCTGTGGCAGCGGCGCCAAAGAGAAGCGGTTCTCCTGCATTTGCCACTGTAGGTTCCTTAAATACTTCGCACGGTTGCCTTTGGTCGCTCGCCTCAGTGCTTCCAGGATGTCATAGGCCTCCTGCTCCTGCGCCTCAGCGAGTACCGGGGGAATCGCGTCTCGTAAGCGTTGGGCGTGATCTCGTTCCGATACGCGATAGACCTCACCATCCGAATGATCGGCGTCTTGCTCATGGCATACGAGGACCTGCAACTGCTCATAGAGAACCCTGAGCGTCTCCAGGCCCTCGCTACCGCGGTCGGCAATGGCTCCCAACTGCACCCGCCCCTGGCCAAGCATTGCCGCAAGATCATAGAGGAAATCGTCTGCAGGCCGCGCTGCATTCGACCGCCACTGTAACCACTGGTGGCGAAAAGAACCCGGAAACCACGTCAACCAAGAAGCGCCCCAGGCCACCGCCGTAGCTCGGCGGCGCCGGAGATACCAAAGCTGCTCCTCGAGCTGTTGACGTGCATTGCGTGCCTCCTCGGATCCATCGAGCGATGATTCATCGGGAACGACTGGTAAGCTATCGCGGAACGCTCCTTCGATGCGCAGCCAGGCCGCCGTCTCAAAGCTATCACTATCGTTCTGCACACTTACTGTGGCGAGCCTGAGGGCCGCTTCGACGACGTAGTCGGGCAGGTCGGTGTGCTCAAGGACAAAGTGCCAAACTGCAGCACTCACTCCCTGCTGAATGGCAACGGAGGCATGGTCTAGGCTTCGGATCAGCGTCTCGGCATGGCCGAGAGAGACTGCACCGGCCTTGGCATTGGCAATGACATCAACCAACTCGGCAATCGCGATGGCCTCGTGCGCGAGAGCTAAGGGCCAGAACCATGCCGGATATCCATCGATCTCAAATCGGCCATATCGGAGCGCTTGACGGACTTCCCGCGGTGTCAACGGCGGGAGCCTTGCGCCATCGCCTAGCTCTAGCTGCAGGCCTTGGAGGCCCGCGATGGTGATGTGGCGCGTGTGATTCGGCTTCGTTTCGTCCCAACTAGGCTGACGGGCCCGCCAGAGCTTTCCAAAGCCCGAGCGGACGGCGTTGGCCGATTCGATCCCTACGTCGTGTTCAAAGGCTGCAAAGTCACAGCTGCTATACGCCGTAGTGGCGTCGGTCTGAATTAGCAGTTCCGCCACATCAGCAAGCTCTTGTAGAGCCGTGCCATCGCGAATCTGATCAATCTCAGCCACTAGACGACTCTTCAATTCTGGACTCACAACTACCGAGCGACCGCGCCGACGCGGGGGACGCAGCTGGTTTGTAGGCTTGGCGTTGTTCCGGAGTCGGGCCAACACCTCGGAGAACGCCGGGTCCGCGATCGCTCTCTCGTCACCGTCGACCACCGGGCAGAGCGGTCTGTAGCCAAAGATCATGCGCATAATCTGGTCCGGACTGCCGCAGGCTCGCCGAATAAGCGCGCGGAGGAGCGCCAGACGAACTGGACCGTTATTCGTCAGCGCTTTTGTCAGATCATTGGCGTCAACGCTACCGTGAAACTGGGCCTCGACCAACATATTCATGGCGAGGCAGAGTCGTGTAGCGCGGGAAGCTCCAATCTCATCGCCTCGCGTGACGACATGGGCCACCAGTTTCAAGCCGAGCTCGACATACCTCTCCGTGCAGCGCTGCCGCTTCCGATCCGGCGTACCCGAACGCCGGATCATCCGACGGACCACGGCGCGAGCCAGCGCAAGAAGTTGCTCAGGTGTAGCTCCCTCCACCACATCGTTGTCCAATGCCCATTCGATACGAAATCCTCCCTTTCCTGTTCGAAGCTGGCGGTCCACCAAATCCGCGAGCTGCGTAGCATCGAGCGTCTTCCAGGCAAGGAAGGGCAACAAAAGCGCCACAACGTCTTCACGCAACGCCGATGTCGCCAACAGCGCGGTGGCCAGGCCCGCCGCATCGTCAGTCCGCTCCAGCGAGGCGATGTAGTGCAGATCGCCTGAATGACGGAGCAGTGTCGTATAGTCTCCGCCATGGGCTGCTATCACATCAGCGCGAAGAGCCTCATTCCGGCCGTAGGATCCGATAGAAAGTAGGGCATCTCGCGCACGCCAGTCATCACCATAACGCTGGAAGAGAGCTTGCAAGGTTGATTCAAGGCCCGGCTTGCTAGCCTGCCAATAATTTTCCGGGGTCAGCGTGAAATGCCCGCGGCCGAGCGAATCCGCTTCCTCCGCCAGGTTTCGTATCGACTCGCTGAGCGCAGCAATGGCATCGGATAGCGGCACGTCGAGATGACGCAGATCGCCGAAAAAAGCGACCGCCTGCGGATCGATCTGCAATAGCGCATGGCGACAATGCGCTGAAAGCGTGGCCAGCCATCCGGCGGTGGTCAGATATTTCCGGCAGACCCCTTTCTCGCCCGTGGGCGCCGTCCATGAGAGGCTTTGTACAAGCCGCACGCCCTCTTCGGGGGACCGCACAAGGCTTGCTAGGCGCTTCGCGGCTAGAAACGGCAGTAGTTCGTCCGGGTATAGCTTGACTTGGTGTGGGCCCGAGTCGATGAACAGGCGGGAGCCAAGGATAAGCTTCAAGGACTGATCGGAAACTAAGTTGCCAACAATCTGACGCGCGGACAAGACACTGCTGTCGGATCGGAGAGGATCCTCAGAGAGTTCGATATTCGGAAGCAAGCAGAGGGCCGACGCCGCTGCCAGCTTTTGTACGGCCTCTTCGAACTTCGCCGGCACCGGGTTAGACATTCGCTGTTCGCGAGGATCGGCACGCTGCAGTTGCTCCACCGCCGCGACCATCCTGTTAAAGACTTCGGTGAGTGTCGCGGGCGGGCGGTTCACTGGGTCAACGTGGGCAAGCACGTCGAGTCCTCCGGGGCCATCTCGAAGGCCGCCGAGACCATAGGACCGGGCGCCGCCCAGCAGGGCGCCAGGATCCGCCACGCCGCAGCGCTCCTTTAGAAATCGCTTCGCACTTGCTACATCCAAAGGTAGCAACGCGTAGGTTTTCAGTTGTTCTGGGTCGGCCGGTTGATTTCCTCCCATGGCCCCCGGGCCTTCGCCAGCTTGGCTGGACTCCCCCGCTTTGCTGGCATCGCTGTCGCCTTGCGCGTCTGCATCATCAAAGACCGCCGCCCAGTCGTTGTCTGCTGAACTCCCCTCGGAGACGAATAGTGTGGTGCCAAGTTCGGTTTCGATCGCACTAAGGACGTTGGGAGTCAAAACTGCGGGGCGTGAGGAAATGACCCAACGTAGATTCACGCCTGGCCCGCTGCACGCTCGCGCGACTCGCCGCAGACCGACCCGCACTCCGTTTTCTCGGCTCAGCGACGCCTCATCCAACGAGTCGACGAACAAAATGAGTTCTTCCTGCGGGGTACGTTGCCACTTCTCGAAAGCCTTGTCGTCCTCCGCAAAAAGCGCCTCGGCAAATGGTTCCTGTGCCAGTACGTTGTGTAAGGCGACGAATACCGCGTGTTTGCCTTGTGCTCGCAGGAGTTGAGCCTGGGCCTGAAGTTCGGTCGTCTTACCGAAGTTGGCTCGAGCGACGATGATCGAAAAGCGCCCGCTCAGAACCTGAGTCCAGGTCAGGCGCTTGCCGGCGGCTTCCACCGCGACCAACGCGTCCGGGGAGTAATGGGTAATCAGGCCGAATCGCCGTTCTAGATCTAGGTACGCGTTCATGGCAGTCGTGGTGCGCTGGGCCGATCGTGTTCAAGGGCCAGATTTTACGTGCACAAGACACCGCAGGAAGGACAAAGCCGCCCTCAGGCGGCTTTGTCGTTGGGCATCATCAGGAATCACCCGGCGGCGAGCACCGGCGGCCGCTGACCGTTAGTGCGACAGACGGGCTCCCGGTGCGGATGTACCCAACTTCGAGCCTCGGCATGGCAAGACTTAGTCCAGGGGCTCGAAACGCTCGTCGATGTTGATGCACACGAGCCAGAGGAACTCGCCGGGTGCGATCTTGGCGCGGAACACCACCCGTCCGTTCACTACCCGCGCTGGCTCCATTACCTGGATCGTGGGCACACTGCCGTCCGGCAGTCTTGTCACAAACTTCGACCCCACCGGGTGGTGGTTGTTGAACACCATCGCTTCGTATTCCCGGGGCTGCGTCGCCTTCAACTGCACGACCACCTGGGTGCGAGCCTCTGTCGCTTCAACCGCGTGGTCCATTTCCTTGTTGGTGAGATCGTCACGCATCTTTGCTCCTTTCATACGCTGATATCGGCGAGGTCCAGTTCGACCTCATACTCGCGGGGCTTCCGGTCGGGCCCCATGACGTCGCTGGGGTAGAACGACCACGCTTTCACGAAGATGCGTGGCGGCACGGCCACGACCCGCGGCCCCAGCTTCTCGAACAGGAACCGGGCGACAAAGGAGACCTCGCCATTGTTTTCCAGTCCACCTCGGTCGCTGCCATTAACAAAACAGTTGCCGGCCAGGTCGGCGACCCATTGGCCTTCTCGCTCCCACAGTAGCTCCCACTCGCGGATGTCTGCGTCGAGGGCTCTGCAATCCCGGCCGATCTCGCGCCGCACCTGCTCAACGGGAGTCGAGTGCAGGACGTGATCGCGGTATGCCCACACGTAACGGCGGTACAGATCGCCTTCATCCAGGAACGTGCGTTGTGGATCCAGGATCTGCAGCCCGTCGGCACAATGAGCAACAACCGTGTCGACGATCGGGTTGCGCGCACCGCGCGGCAAGCCCAACTGCTGCCGGGCTAGATCTTCGGCCTGGTCATAGTCCAAGACAAAGAAGCGGTCAGGCCTGCCGTTTCCGTCACGGGCAGCGTCATTGGCCACCGCCCACCGGCCCGGTTCCGGGTCGAGCGCGGCAACAAGAGGGTCGGCCGGGATTCGAAAATAATCCGCCACATCTCCGCCAACCCAATGATTTTCAAACGGAATTGCTATTTCCGGACAACACTTGTCGCTACTGTAAGAGGAACGGTAGGTGACTGAGAATTTCTGGTAGCGACAAGACTTCTGATATGGTGACGAAAGGCTTTACGTGTGTGCATATGCGCACATATACTTTGCTCTATGAACACATCACCGACAACTACATCGCACACTCGAGCGATTGACGCTGCCATCGATTCGCTGAATGAGGCCTTCTTCAAGGCGCTCTGCGAGCCCTCGCGCGTTGCGGTTCTCAAGCGAGTCTTGCAACTAGGACGTGCTGACGTCAATGAGATCGCGGCTGGCCTGCCTCAGGAACGCTCAGTGGTGTCCCGCCACCTCCAGGTGTTGCTACACGCGGACATCGTCAGTGCCACGAAGACTGGCAGGCAGGTGTTCTACCAGGTGAATGGCCAGGCCGTCATCGCGCGCCTAGAGCACATCCTTCACCAGATCAAGACGATTGCTCCGTTGTGCTGCCCCAAGCAGGCGGCATGATTTTTTATCCATTATGTGCATATGTGTACAAACATGAATAAAAGTAGCCAACCCCTCGATGTCATCGTTGTTGGCGCCGGCCAAGCGGGGCTCGCCAGTGGCTGGCACCTGAAGCAGCATGGCCTGCGGTTCCTGATCGTGGATGAACAGCAGCAGGCTGGGGGAAACTGGCGCAACTACTATGACAGCCTCCGTCTGTTTTCTCCCGCGGCCTACTCGTCATTGCCGGGTCTCCCATTTTCCGCGGCGGCGAACCATTACCCGCGACGCGATGAGGTGTCACGCTACCTGGAGGACTATGCCGCGCACTTCCGGCTGCCGGTTCGCCCGAATACCCGGATCGAGCGGGTGCGAAAACTTGAAGAGGGGTTCCAACTCCGGGCGGCGAACGGGCAGCGTTTCCACTCAAGGGCCCTGCTTGTTGCATCCGGAGCTTTCAGTCGGCCATACATCCCAGACATCCAGGGCCTGGAGGACTTCCGTGGAAGGGTGCTGCACAGCGCCGAGTACCGGGCCCCGGCTGGAATCAGCGGGCAGCACGTCGTGGTGGTGGGCGCGGCCAACTCGGCAGTGCAGATCGCCTACGAGCTTGCCTGTGCCAGCCGTGTAACCATGGCAACGCGTGAGCCCATCAGATTCGCCCCACAGCGCATCCTTGGCGTGGACTTCCACGCTTGGCTGAAGTGGACGGGCTTAGAGAAGACACGTTGGCTGAACGACCAGAGCACGCCCGTGCTTGACGATGGCACCTACCGGAATGCGATCAAGCAAGGGCTCGTGACGCAGAAACCGATGTTCAGGGGGGTCACGTCCGAGGGGGTGATCTGGCCCGATGGACGACATGAGAAGGTCGACAGCCTGCTATTCGCGACGGGCTTTCGTCCCAACCTCTCTTTTCTGCGAGACTTGCCAGTATTGGGCAACGACGGCCTGGTTGCGCAGCGCAGCGGCATTGCCCGACACGTTCCTGGCCTGTTCTTTGTCGGCTTGCCAAGGCAGCGCAACTTTGCCTCGGCGACCCTGCGGGGAGTCGGGCCGGATGCGGAGCATCTCCTTCCGGATGTGATTCGCCATCTGGGAAGAGGAACTGATATGGTCGGCAACTGATCCGCTAGATGCCTTCCTCGTATGGAAATGCTTGATGTTGTCGTCATTGGTGCCGGTCAGTCCGGCCTCGCCGTAAGCTACTTTCTTCGCCGGACGGGTCTCTCTTTCCTGGTGCTCGACAGTGGACCCCACCCCGGCGGCGCCTGGCAGCACGCCTGGGATTCATTGCGCCTTTTCTCGCCGGCACAATGGAGTTCCCTACCCGGATGGCCGATGCCCCGCGCCGAGGATGGTCTGTATCCGTCAAAGGCTCATGTCGTCGACTACCTTGCCGCCTACGAGCAACGGTATGCCCTTCCCGTCAGGCGCCCGGTAATTGTCCACGCCGTAGAGCGGGTAGCCGACCGCCCCTACTGGTCCAAACTGATTCCGGAGCGCTTTCTGCCAGTGCGGTTGTCAGTGCTACAGGAACGTGGCGGCACCCATTCTGGCCTCATTATCCCGGCGCGGACACATTCCGTGGAGCACAGTTGCACTCGGCTCAGTACCGGGGCCCGGCGGACTTCGCCGGCAAGCGGGTGCTTGTCGTTGGCGGTGGCAACTCGGGGGCCCAGATTCTGGCGGAAGTTTCCCTGGTGGCCGAGACGACCTGGGCAACTATGAGTCTCCGCCCCTGTTCCTACCTGACGACGTCGACGGCCGGGTCTTGTTCGAGCGCGCCACCGAGCGCTGGAAGGCCAAGGTGGATGGCCGCGAGGTCGAGAACCTTCCGGGCGGCCTGGGCGATGTGGTGATGATCCCCTCCGTCAAGGACGCCCGCGAACGCGGCGTGCTGACATCCGTGCGCATGCCGCAACGCTTCACCGAGACCGGCGCTGTCTGGGGGGACGGGCGCGTCGAGACGTTCGAAGGCATCGTGTGGTGTACCGGCTTTCGGCCTGCGCTCGGTCATCTTGAAAGCCTTGGGGTCATCGGCCCGGATGGCCGCGTCGAAGTCAATGAAACACGGTCGCTGGCGGAGCCACGCCTGTGGCTAGTCGGCTACGGCGAATGGACGGGCTTTGCCTCTGCCACGCTGATCGGCGTGATGCGCTCGGCAAAGGCGACGGCGCAATCGCTCGCCAACGAACTGTCAGCATAGCGACGTTTCGGGAACAGGTGACTACACCCTGGCCTCAGTCCCGGACGTTTTGCGCGGCGCGCTATGGTCCTGCAGACCCTCGGCGGTTAGCCGATATCCCGCGCCGCGCACCGTTTGGATCAGTTCGGAGAGATCAGCCTTCGCCAAGCATGCGCGCAGACGCTTGATGTGAACATCGACAGTCCGCTCTTCCACGAAGACGTGATCGCCCCATACCTTGTCGAGGATCTGGGAGCGGCTGTGAACCCGCTCCGGATGCGTCATCATGAAGTGCAACAGCCGGAATTCAGTGGGACCAGTGTCCAACGGCTCTTCACTATCAGCCTTTGACACGTACACGCGATGACGGACAGGATCGAGCTTCAGCGGCCCCATCGCCACCACATCGTCCGCGAGTTGTGGCGCGCGTCGACGCAACACTGCGCGCACCCGCGCGATCAGTTCTCGCGGCGAGAACGGCTTGGTGACATAGTCGTCGGCACCAGCTTCCAAAGCCATGATCGTGTCCGATTCTTCAGACCTGGCGGTAACCATGATGATCGGCACCGAGGCAGTGCGCTCGCTCGCGCGCAATTCGCGCGCGAGCTGCAAACCAGATTTCGAGTGCAGCATCCAATCGAGCAGGATGACATCGGGCAGGACTTCCGCAATCATCCGCATCGCCGTATTCGCGTCGTGTGCCCGCAACGGAATAAAGCCGGCATGCTGCAGGTTGACGGCGATGAGTTCGCAGATCGATTGCTCGTCTTCAATGACGAGGACTGTCTTGTGCGCCATCTTGGTCATCGCAGTTTGATTTCCACTCATTGCTTGTTTGCCTCTTGCTCAAGGGCGTCCTGGCCGATGTGGCGAACATCGGTGCCCTTGGCTATATAGATGGTGAACTCCGCGATGTTCTTCGCATGGTCACCGATGCGCTCGATTGCCTTGGCGATGAAGAGATAGTCGAGCGAGACCGAGATCAGCTTCGGGTTCTCCATCATGTAGCTCATCAGCTTGCGCACGAAGCCGCGGAATTCCTGGTCCAGGGCGCGGTCGTCTCGCACGATCGTCGCCGCCGACGCCGCGTCGAGGCGCGCGAACGCATCCAGGGCCTTGCGCAGCATTTCGACCGCCAGTGCCGCGGATACGCGAATCTCAGAGAAGTCAATGGTGGAGCGCGCCACCTCGCCGATGATGCGCTTCGACCGCTTGGCAATCTTGTATGCCTCGTCCCCCGCGCGTTCAAGATTGGTGATCGACTTCGAGATTGCCATCAGCAACCGCAGATCACGAGCCGTCGGTTGTCGCCTTGCGATGATGTTGCTGCAATGCGCGTCGATCTCGATCTCCTGGCGATTGACGCGCTCTTCCGCGGCAATCACCTGGTCGGCATAGGCAACGTCGAATGTCTCCAGCGCGCGTATCGCCGATTGGACCTGCGCTTCGACAAGCCCGCCCATCTGCAGTACTTCGGTGCAGATGTCCGTGAGATCGGTATCGAACTGGCTGGACAGATGCTTTTCGGTCATACGGCGCTCCCAAGGTCAGCCGAAACGTCCGGTGATGTAGTCCTCCGTCGCCTGCTTGGTGGGCTTCAGGAAGATCTGGTTGGTCTGTCCATATTCGATCAGCTCACCCAGGTACATGTAGGCCGTGAAATCCGAGACGCGTGCGGCCTGCTGCATGTTGTGGGTAACGATCAAGATGGTGACCCGAGACCTGAGCTGGCTGATCAGTTCCTCGATGCTGCCAGTCGCGATGGGATCCAGTGCCGAGGTCGGCTCGTCGAACAACAGAAGTTCAGGATCGGTAGCCAGGCAACGGGCAATGCAAAGGCGCTGCTGCTGGCCACCGGACAGCGCCGTGGCCTGCGCGTGCAGCCGGTCCTTTACCTCGTCCCAAAGTGCGGCACCACGCAGCGCTTCCTCGACGCGGTCGTCCAGCAGGGAGCGGGTCCTCTCTCCACGCAGCCGTAGCCCATAGGCCACGTTCTCATAGATCGATTTCGGGAACGGATTTGGCTTCTGGAACACCATGCCGATGCGCATGCGCACCTCAATGGGATCGACGCGCGGATCAAGAATATTGGTGTTGTCCGGATACAGTCGGATGCCGCCCTCGTAGCGGTTCCCAGGGTACAGGTCGTGCATGCGGTTGAAGGACCGCAGCAGCGTCGACTTGCCGCACCCCGACGGGCCGATCAGCGCTGTGACGCGCTTCTCCTGGATGGGGAGATTCACGTTCTTCAGCGCCTGGAAAGACCCATAGTAGAAATTGAAATTGATGGCGGCGGCCTTCACCGGCGACGGCTCCAACGTACTTGCCATGAGTTCTTCCGTAACGGTGCCGCGCGCCGGCGCCGCATAACCCATCTGGTCTTGCAGGGGCATGGTGTTGCTTACCATTTGATGTTCTTCCTCAGGCGATAGCGGATCCAGATGGCCAATCCATTCATGGAGAGCGTCATCAGGACCAGAATGAAGCCGGCGGCCGCGGCGTTCTGCTGGAAGGCTTCCTCGGGCCTCGACGTCCAGTTGAACATCTGGATCGGCATCACCGTGAAGCCTGACCAGAGCCATTCGAAGTTGAGCCACGGAAACGACGGGTCGATGGGCGACGCCGGCAGGAACGCAATGAAGGTGAGTGCGCCGATGGTGATGATCGGCGCCGTTTCGCCGATGGCCCGCGACATGCCGATGATTACGCCGGTCATGATGCCGGGCATGGAATAGGGAATGATGTGGTCCCGCGTCACCTGCCAGCGTGTCGCGCCCAGGCCGTATGCGCCTTCGCGGATATGCTGAGGGATGGCACGAATCGCTTCGCGTGTCGCCACAATCACAATAGGCAGGATCAACAGCGCAAGCGTCAGGCCGGCAGACAGCACACTCTGCCCAAAGCCGAAGGCGTAGACGAAGATTCCAAGCGCCAGCAGGCCATAGACGATGGACGGAACGCCCGCCAGATTTGTGACGTTGATCTCGATGATATCGGTCACCAGGTTCCTGGGTGCGTATTCCTCCAGGTAGGTTCCTGCGGCGATGCCCAGTGGTACGGCGGTGATCGCCGTTACGAGCATCACCAACAGGGAGCCGACCCAAGCGGACAGGATGCCCGCCTGCCCGGCGCGCCGCGACGGGAAGTTGGTAAAGAACTCAGGGGTAAGACGCTCCCACCCGGTGTACGCCATCTGCAGGAACAGGGCGGCAAACGTGAGGACCCCTATGAGAAGTGCAAAAAAGCCGGCGATGGCGAAGAAGAGATCCCACCGCTTGTTCGATTTGATGACGACGCGGATCGCGTCGAGTGCTGGCTGGTGCATGGCGGACTCGTCAATAGGCTTCGCGATAGCGGCGGCGGATGATGTGCCCCAGGATGTTGAAGAGCAAGGTCATCAACATCAGCGTCAGGCCTGCGGCGAATATCGACTGGTAGCCGATGGAGCCGTGCGGCAGGTCACCCAGTGCCACCTGGACGATGTAGGCCGAGATCGTCTGTGCCGGCTCCATCGGATTCATCGTGAAGTTCGGCTGCATGCCGGCAGCGACCGCGACGATCATGGTTTCGCCCACGGCGCGCGAGATGCCGAGGATGTAGGCGGACAGAATGCCGGACAGCGCCGCGGGGACCACGACCCGCCAGGCGGTCTGGAAGCGGGTGCCGCCCATTGCGTACGATCCTTCGCGCAGGTTCATTGGCACCGCTCGCATGGCATCTTCTGCCAGGGAGCTGACGTACGGGATGATGGCGATGCCCATCACCAGTCCTGCGGACAGCATGTTGAAGCCGGGCAGCGAAGGGAAAAGTACCTGGAGCAGCGGCGTGACCACCGTCAGTGCGAAGTAACCGTAGACGATGGTAGGAATGCCACCCAGCAGTTCCAGGAACGGCTTGATGACTTCCCGCAACGCCGGATTGGCAAATTCAGACAGGTAAATGGCAATGGTGGTACCCAGCGGAATGGCGACCGCCAGCGCCACCAGTGAGGTCGTCAGCGTGCCCAGCAACAGGGGCAGGATGCCGTATCGCGGATCGGCAAAGAGCGGGGTCCACAGGGTGTCGGTAAAGAACTGTCTGATGGGGATATTGCTGAAGAAGTGCGCCGACTCGCTGACCAGGACCCAGACGATACCCAGCGTCGCAAGCACGGATACCGAGGCAGCAAGGAACAGGATGGATTCAATGAAGCGCTCCCTGCTATTGCGGAACGCCTTCTTGGCGAGACGATCGCTAACCGCGTGCGGCGTCAGGCCGAGCGCCGATACGTTGGAGGTTGCGGTGGCGGGTGAGTGGTCTGGCATGTCGGCCTTCGCGCGAGCGTTAAGACAGGGCGCGAGCTCTTGCCCGCGCCCGGCAACCGATTACAGCTTGGCTTCGCGAGCCAGCAGCGAATCGATGGTCGCCGCAACGTCCGGCTCACCACCGAACACGGTGCCCAGCTTCTTTTTCGCCAGATGGTCCGCCGCGGTCGTATAGGCCTTGGCCGGCAGCGGAACGTATTTCACTTCCGCAGCGAGACGGGCGCCGTGCTGCAGGTAGTAAGCCACGAACTCCTTGACCTCCGGCTTGTCCAACGACTTCTCGTTGACATAGATGAAGATCGGGCGGGCGAGCGGATTGTAGGAACCGTCCAGCACCGCGCTGGCGGCAGGCGCGATGGGCTTGCCGCTCTTATTGACGATGGGCACGGCCTTCAGCTTGCCCTTGTTCTCTTCGTAGTAGGCGTAGCCGAAGTAACCGATCCCGTTCACATCCCGCGAAACGCCTTGGACCAACACGTTGTCGTCTTCCGAGGCGGTGTAGTCACCGCGCGAAGACTTGGCCTTGCCGACGATGGCCTCGGTGAAATAGTCAAAGGTGCCAGAGTCCGAGCCCGCGCCGAACAACTTCAGCGGGGTATCCGGGAACGACGGGTCCACCTGCTTCCAGGTCGTGACCTTGCCTTGCGCGGCCGGCTCCCACATCTTCTTGAGCTGCTCGACCGTCAGCTGCTTGACGAAGGTGTTCTTCGGATTGACGACTACGGTCAGCGCGTCAAATGCGATGGGCAGTTCGTAGTACTTGACGCCGGTCTGCGCGCAGGCTTCCATCTCCTGCTTCAGGATCGGGCGCGACGCGTTCGAAATGTCGGTCTCGCCGCGGCAGAATTTCTTGAAGCCGCCGCCCGTGCCAGAGATGCCGACGGTGACCTTGGTGGCCCCCTTCTTGGCCTTCTGGAAGTCTTCAGCAACCGCTTCAGTGACGGGATAGACAGTGCTGGAGCCGTCGATCTTGACGATGGCTTGGCCGTGGGCGGCCTGCGAACCGATGGCAAACGCGGCCGCCGCGACGGCGGCATGGGGGGTGAAGCGCATTTGGAACTCCCTTGGGTCTGTGTGTATGGGCAAGATCAACAGGGCCAGATTAGGAACTATGATTCCAGAAATCTAGTCATATCGAATCATGGAGCAGAAATATGACAGCTGTATGACGGTTCATGACACTCGCGTGAAACCTCAGCCGCTCAAACTTGCGCCGACCCCGCCAATACCTCTACAGTTCGAGAAATGAAGAATGAAAACGCCGTAGCAGCGCTCGCTGCACTTGCCCAGGATTCCCGTTTGGCGATTTTCCGCTTGCTTGTCCAAGCCGGCCTGGATGGCGTCAGCGCGGGCCGGATTCGCGAAGCTCTTGGTGTACCGCCCGCCACTTTGTCCTTCCATCTGAAAGAACTGGTTCATGCAGGCCTGATCAAGAACACTCAGGAAGGCAAATTTGTGATTTATCGGGCTCAGTTCGACAAAATGAACGAGCTCATTGCGTTCCTGATGGAGCATTGCTGCGAGGGGCATCCTGAGGCCTGCGGCGTGGCAAATGCGGAATGCAAGCCGGTAGCGGCAAAGCGTCGCCGCGCTGCCACCGAGTCGGCCTGAGTTACAACAGCCTGAGCATCGCCGTCGCGGAAGCGGGGCATACGCCCTGAAACTGGCTCGACTCCAGCAGCCGCGGCGGCACAGCGCTGCGCTCTACGCGCGTGAACCCATGCTGCGCGAAGTACGACTCGGCACTGATCGTCAACAGGGCCATGCAACGGATGCCGCGCAACCGGCACTCCTCAAGCAGGGGCCCCACCAGGCCCGCCGCGACGCCCGTGCTGCGGGCGTCTGGGGCGACAGCGACGGAACGCAGCAGCGCCGAATCGCCGTAGTACTCCAGTCCTGCGCACCCGAGGAGTTCGCCCTTCGGACCCTCGGCAAGGAGAAAGTTCTCCACATGCTCGGCCACTGCCACCACGGGCAGGGCGCAGGCCAGCAGTAGTGCTTCGATGGCAGCCAGGTCATCCGTCGTGGCGTGGCGCAGCCTCATGGCTTCCTTTCCCTTCATGGCGATGGACACATACTATGCCGGCCCTCGACAAGACCACACTTCCATAATTGCAGTATCATCGAATAAAAGGAGTCACGATGATCGATACGCTTCCCAACATTGCCCCGTCGCAGTTCCACGAAATCTCAGCGGAACGCCTGTCGCAGCCGCTTTCTGGCCAGGCCCCTCGCATCCTGCTGCTCTATGGCTCCCTGCGCGAGCGTTCGTACAGCCGGCTGCTGGTCGAGGAAGCCGCCCGCATCCTGCGCACCCTGGGTGCCGAAACACGGATCTTCGATCCGCGCGGCCTGCCGTTACCTGATGCGACGGCGGCAGACCATCCCAAGGTAGTCGAACTACGCAAGCTCTCCGAATGGTCGGAAGGCCAGGTCTGGTGCAGTCCAGAGCGGCATGGCGCCATTACCGGCGTGATCAAGACCCAGATCGACTGGCTGCCGCTGGAGAGTGCGGGTATCCGGCCGACACAAGGGCGCACGCTGGCTGTGATGCAGGTGTCCGGAGGCTCCCAGTCGTTCAATTCGGTCAATACGCTGCGACTGCTCGGCCGCTGGATGCGGATGTTCACCATCCCGAACCAGTCATCCGTACCCAAGGCATATGAGGAGTTCGACGAGGCCGGCCGCATGAAGCCGTCGTCCTATTACGACCGCGTAGTGGATGTGATGGAGGAACTCTACAAATTCACGCTGCTGCTGCGCGACAAGTCGGACTACCTGACCGACCGCTATAGCGAGCGCAAGGAAGCGGCCGCCAAAGCGGCCAAACGCGATCTCGCCACAGAAGCGCAGACAGCTTGACCATCGCGTGCCCTGGACGATTTGGCCGTCCAGGGATTTCTCGACAAATGGCTGTCAGCTTCCGATAGCGCCGCCGTCATCCTTGGTGATCACGACCGTGGCCGAGCGCGGGCGTGCAGAGCCACCGTCCGGCCAGTGGCTTGCATACTTGGACGGCGTGGCAAGGTCAGCCACAGCGGTTTCCTCGCCGGGGTGCTGGATGTTGATGAACAGCGTCTTGCCGTCAGGCGTTTCGGCAACACCGGTCACTTCGCAACCCGACGGCCCGACCAGGAAGCGCTTCAGCGTCGACTCCGCCGCTTTCTTGCCGACCGGCGTGGTCACCGACTTGGTGCCACCCGAAACGTTGTAGGTCAGCGTCACGTTGCCGCCATCACCGATCTTGCCGGGCAGCGCTGCCAGCATCATGCAATTAGTGACATCGGTGTACGCGCCGTCGTCCGTCTGGATCCAGCAGACGCCGGTCTTGGGGCTGAACCACAGGCCGTCAGGGCTGGAGAAGTCATTGGCAGCAGTCAAGCCGGACAGGTTGATGGTCGCCGCGTCAGCGCCGGCCTCCGAGCCGAACAGGTAGATATCCCACTTGAACGTCATCGAGGCTGGGTTCGCGTCGGCTTCCGCGAGGCGGATGATGTGGCCGTTTACGTTGCCCGACTGTGTGGTCGAGCCCTTCATATCCGTATAGGCGCGAGGATTTGCCGCGTCCACGGCGACCTGAGATGAACTGGACGGCGCGGCACGCCGGTTGCTGTTGTTAGTGAGCGTGAAGTAGATCTCGCCGGTGCGCGGATGTGCCGAGCACCATTCCGGGCGGTCCATCTTGGTCGCACCCACGGCGTCGGCAGCCAGCCGGCTATGGATGCAAACGTCTCCCTGGTCAGCAAAGGTATAAGCACCGTAGCCCTGGATTGCCGGGTTGCTGATGGCCAGCTCGATCCATTCGCCGGTGCCGTCGGCATTGAACTTGGCGACATACAGCTTGCCATTGTCCAGGTACTTGTCGCCCACAGCGAGCCGATCGATCGCAGTGGCGTCGGACCCCTGCCATGCCGCCGCCGAGACGTACTTGTAAATGTACTCGTTGCGCGAATCGTCACCCATATAGAAGGCGAGCGGCTTTCCTTCCACCGCCAGCGACACCGCGGCGCTCTCGTGCGCGAAGCGGCCGAGCGCCGTGCGCTTGCGGGCGCGAGAACTCTTATTGTAGGGGTCAATCTCGACCACATAGCCGAAGGTGTTGGCCGCATTGCGGTAGTCCAGCTCCGCAGCGCCCGCCTTGACGCTGACGTCCCAGCGGTCGTACAGATCGCCGCCGCCGGCAACCGATGCCCACTGGTACGCCCCGACGACTCCCGGCGTGATGCCGTAGCGGCCGAGCGCGTACGCCGACTTCGCATCGCGCGTGGTGTCGCCCGACGCGCGCGCAAAGAACGAAGACCAGTTCTCTTCACCGGTGACCAGCGTACCCCACGGCGTCTGACCGGTGCCACAGTTGTTGAGCGTGCCGCGCGTGACGGTCGCATCGGTGGAGTACCGGGTGGCCATCAGCGCGTTGCCTCGCGCCGGGCCAGTGATATCGATCGCGGTGGCAGCGGTAATGCGGCGATTGAACGCCGAGCCCTTTACATACGTGAAGCCGGCGCTACCCTTCGCGACCTCGACGATCGAAACGCCCAGCGCAGCAATTTCTTTGTCGACCTCCGCTGCCGGACGGGGCGCTGCCGTCGGGCCGTTCGCGTGCAGGAACTGCTGCGACACCCATTCGTGGTTCATGCCAAGCAGGCCGCGCTCGGAAGTCGTGCGATCCGGCGCATTGCCAGCAGTGTTGAGCCCGAAGAACTCGATGCCGTCGTGCCACTCGCCGTTGCGGAGCTCGAAATCAGTGTCGGTCCCGTCATTCTTGTATGCCGGCGTGCTGGCGCCAAGCGGGTCGCCCACTGCGATCAGGACCCGCGCGGTGTAGCCGTTGGGTACCGAGAGCGTGTCGGCCAGCGATTTCGGCACCGCGCCGAACTGCAGAAGCTGCTGCGGCTGGGCCGGTGCTGGCGCGCCGCCAGGGGTCGGCGCCGGCGCGGGTTCGGAATCATCGCCACCGCATGCCGTTAGGGAAATCGAACCAAGCAGTGCGGCTGCCGCGCCGCCGACCCCGGCCTTCAGCATCCCTCGCCGGCTGAAGCGGGCGGCAAGGATCTCGTCGAACGTGGGATTGGCGACATGGTTGTGGCCGATGTCGTCCATATCCGTATCGGGTGCGACGAATGTTGGCAGCTTCTTCATTTCAGGCTCTCCTGTGGGTTAGGAGTCTCAAGATATGTCCGAAGCATGAAGCGCAGACGTCGCTTTGGTGACAATTCAATTAAACGATTCCGGAAATATCGACTTATATCCGAGGGATGGCGGATGGCTTGACCTTGCCCTATTGGGAAGGTCCATAGTCAGGGTATAGGAGTCGGGGTGGGCCCAAGATGGAAGTATGCAGAATGGAAAACTGGCGTCATCCAACCTTGCACGAAGAGGTCTTTGTCCTATTCACCAAGGCTTGCCGGCAAGGCGATCTGGAATTGGCTGAGTACCTTCTCCGCACCCTGGAAGCATTGGCTCGCAGGCAGCGGGGCAAGCAATTGCTCGAAAAGGCATACCTGCTATTGGCTGAATAAACTTGGCCCATTCGAATCGACCATGAACGGCCCTGCTAGATACTTTTAGCTGTCGCGGGTTGCGAGCAGCTTGGCAAACGCGCCGTGTCTCCAGGTCGCCGCAAACAGCAATACCAACGCGAGCGCGGCGAGGCCTGACAACGCGAATGCTCGCCATGCAAACGTCGCTCCGCTCGAGGCCACAAATGCATAGCACAGCGGCGCCAGCGCCATTGCCAGCAACCCTGGTCTGGCCAACCGCCCGAGCAAGCTGCCTACGGGATAGGATGGAAACAGATCCGATGGCAGCGTTCCCCTGACGATCGTCAGGAGACCATTGCTCAGTCCATAAAGCGCTGCGAAGGCAAATCCGCCGGCAACGCTTCCGGCGGTGATCGAAAGCAGCACTAGAGCGAGGCAGAGCAGCGCCAGGGAAAACCGTCCCGCCTGGCTCGCACGGAACCGGCTGGATAGCGCCAACTCCAGCATGCGGCCCGTTACCTGCATTGGCCCGATGACACTCGCGACCATCACCGCCTGCGCGACCGTAAGACCACCGAGCTGCAACAAGCTCAGCAGATGGACTGACAAAGCGCCGAAGACAAACAGCGCGGCGGCAAACGCACCGCCTAGCAGGTAGAAGCGGATACCCGGTGTCATGTCAGCACCTTTGGCCAACGGCCCCTTGGTCTCGCCCTGCACGTCTGGCGCGGCACTGCGGGTAAATGTGGGGAGCACCAACGCATGCAGGGGGAGGCAGATAACGAGCTGCAAAGCGGCGAACGCCACAAGGGTCATGCGCCAGCCGATCTCCGCATTCAGATACGCGGTAATCGGCCAGAACACCGTACTCGCGAAGCCGCCAAAAAGAGTCAGGGCTGAGACGCTCCTGCGATATCGATCAGGGGCGAGCTGGTGCAGTGTGGCGAAGGCGGGATCATACAGCGCCATGGGCATGGCCAGTCCCGCCAGTATCCAGGCGACGTAGACGGTCGGGACGTTGTTGGCGAGCCCGAGCACCCCCAGAGACAGCGCTGCAGTGATTGAGCCAGCGCACAGGATGCGTTTACCGCCAAGGCGATCGATCGCTTTCCCTGTGCGAGGCGCGGTCAATGCAGATACCAACAGCGCCATGGTGAAGGCGCCGAAAAGAACCGGTTGATCGATTTGCAGCTCGGCCTGGATTGGCCCGGACAAGACCGCGAACGCATAGTAGAGGCTGCCCCACGATGCGATCTGTGCAATCCCCAAAGCAGGGATCACCACGGTAAGCCGCACCGTTGGAACGGGTGATGCGGCCTCTTGGTTGCTGCCAATGGCGCTACGCATACCGGGCCCTCCTTGGGCGCGACACAAAAACGCCCGGAACAGAGCCGGGCGTTGAGCGGGTTCTTCTTGTTTTGTCCTGTGCAGAGCGTCAGGCCTTGGCCCCCGCCTCGTACCAGGATTGCGTCCGATTGACGATACCGACGACCAGCAGCATGACAGGCACTTCAATCAGCACGCCGACCACCGTTGCCAGCGCCGCTCCTGACTTGAAGCCGAACAGGCTGATCGCCGTTGCCACCGCCAGTTCGAAAAAATTGCTGGCGCCAATCAGCGAGGACGGGCCCGCCACACAGTGCGCTACGCCGAGCTTCCGATTGAGAAGGTACGCCAGCCCGGAATTCAGGAACACTTGGATCAGGATGGGCACGGCCAGCAGTGCGATCACCAGCGGCTGCTCGATGATGGCCTGTCCCTGGAAGGCAAACAGCAGCACCAGCGTCAGCAGCAGCGCAGCGATGGAAAACGGCCCGAGCTTGCGCACTACCCGCTGGAAGTGTGCTACGCCCTTGCTCAGCAGCAGCTTGCGCAGAACCTGCGAGATCGCCACGGGCACCACGATGTAAAGCGCGACAGAAGTCAGCAGCGTGTCCCACGGCACAGTGATGGACGACAGGCCCAGCAGCAGGGCCACCACCGGCGCGAAGGCGACCACCATGATGGCGTCGTTCAGCGCCACCTGCGACAGCGTGAAATACGGATCGCCCTTGCAGAGCTGGCTCCATACGAACACCATCGCCGTGCACGGTGCCGCGGCCAGCAGGATCAGCCCGGCGATATAGCTGTCGAGCTGTTCGGCGGGCAGCATCGGCGCGAACAGGTGTCGCACGAACAGCCAGCCGAGCAGCGCCATCGAGAACGGCTTGACGGCCCAGTTGATGAACAGCGTCACGCCGATGCCGCGCCAGTGGGATTTCACCTGGCCCAGCGCGCCGAAGTCGATCTTCAGCAGCATCGGGATGATCATGATCCAGATCAGGATGCCGACCGGCAGATTCACCTGGGCGTACTCCATGCTGCCGATCGCCTGGAATACACCTGGCATCGCCTGTCCAAGCGCGATACCGACGACGATGCACAGGGCCACCCAGATGGTCAGGTAGCGTTCGAAGAAGCCAATGGCCGGCTTGGTCGAAATGGGGGCGTGTGTAGTTGCGTTTTGATTCATTGGATGATTCCTCGCCGGGATTTGCGAATGCCCCGGACCGGACTTCAGTTTTTCGCGATCGCGTTGAGCGCGTCCTGGAGTTCCGCGTTGCTCATGGTCTCCAGCGGCAGTGCCAGCAGTTGCAGCATGCGGTAGCCAATGGCCTCGCGCGTGAGCTCGAATGCCAGGCGCTTGCCCTCGTCGCCGCCCAGGGCATTGGACGGGTCGGCATAGCCCCAGTGCACCTTGACCGGGCTGCCCGGCCAATAGGGGCACTGCTCGGACGCGGCGCTGTCGCAGACAGTGATCACGATCCGCATTTCCAGCGCGTTGTCGTCAACAAATTCGTCCCAGCTCTTGCTGCGGTAGCCAGCCACATCGACACCGGCATTCGTCAGTGCTTCGAGTGCGAACGGATTCAGGCGCCCGCTTGGTGCGCTGCCGGCGCTGAAGGCGCGGACATCCTTGCCGAGCTTCTTGGCCCAATGGTTGAGCATCCCTTCGCTCAGCACGCTGCGAGCGGAGTTGTGGGTGCACAGGATCAGAACGTTGGTGGTCATGGAGAGTTCAAGTTTCAGAGTTGTTTCAGCGTAGCCCGATGTCCCGCACGGCGTGCTGCAGGCCGACGGCATCCAGCTTATCGATGGGGAGAGCCAGCAGGTACTCGATTCGCCGCGTGAGAATCACCGCCGCTTCGCGGACCAGTTTTTGCCGGCGTTCGTCGGACGCATCGCCCGCCGCTGGATCCGCTACCCCCCAGTGCGCGGTCATCGGCTGGCCCGGCCAAACCGGGCAGACCTCACCGGCGGCCTTGTCGCAGACGGTAAAGACGAAGTCGAGCACCGGCCCGCCGTCCCGGGCAAATTCATCCCAGCTCTTACTGCGAAACCCGTCTGTCGGCAGGCCCAGCTTTGCCAGCGCCGCCAGCGCGAACGGGTTGACGGCTCCGGTCGGGTGGCTGCCTGCCGAGTAGGCACGGAAGCGGCCATCCCCGAGATGGTTCATCAGCCCCTCGGCAAGGATGGAGCGGGCTGAATTGCCGGTGCAAATAAAAAGGACGTTGTACGCACTATTCCTCATGGCGGGTCCTTAGCAGCATGACGAGTTGGATTTCACCGCGACGCCGATCGGCTTGCCGCGAGGCGCACGCGGCGCGCAACAGGCAGAGCCTTCCGTGGCGGCCGCTTCAGCCTTGCCTTCCCCGAACACGGGGACGTCACCCAGCGTATGGAAGTGCTCCCACGCAATGCCCTGGGGATCGGTCACCCAGTGCTTTTCGCTGCGGGCGTAGCAGCATGTAGTCTCGCCCTGGTCCAGCAGCGCCATGTCGGCCGCCTCGGCGCGCGCCTTGAGCTCGGCAAGCTCAGCGGCATCATCCGTTTGGAAGCCGAGGTGATCGACACCGGAGTCTTGGCCGCGCGTGGAAATTGCGAAGTTGATACGAGGATCCTCGAGCATCCACTTTGCATAGTCGCTCTCCACCCGCGTTGGCTCGGCGGCAAACAGTTTGGAATAGAAGGCAATGCTCTTGTCCAAGTCTTCGACATGGACGTGAACGTGAAAGCGCTTCATCAGGATATCTCCATCAACATTGACAGGAAGCCGCCTCTTCCTCTTTGACGCCCTCGCAGCAATTGGCGCTGAGGTAGCCGAGCAATGCATGCATATGCTCAAAAGCGGCACGGTAGATCACATTTCGTCCGTCGCGCTCTTGCGTTACCAAGCTGGCGTGAGCCAGTTCCTTCAGGTGAAACGACAAGGTAGCGGCCGGCACATCCAGCCGCTCGGCGATCGCGCCGGGCGTCAAACCGCCCGGGCCAGCGACAACCAGCATCCGGAAGACCTGGAGGCGAAGACCGTGAGCCAAAGCTGCAAGGGAGCGGACAATATCGTTTTCTTCCATATTTCCACGATACCGGAAATATCGCATAAGCGCAAGCTCTGGAAATATGACTCAACTCAAGAGTCCAACACACGAGGGACCGTGCAGTGGCGCCATACCTAGGCGTTATCAGCCGACCTGATTTCCTTTGCCAATCGGCAGCAGGCCGCGGAAGGATTTCTCGATATGAGCCACCATGGACGGCTTGGCCATCCCGCGCAGCACCACAAGGAACTCTTCGAAGGATTGCTCAACATCCGCCAAATCAGCCGCACTAATCAAACGCATTCTGATGGAATTGTCTGGTGTACCGAATGTCTGTGCCATGATGTCCATCAGATACATCTTTGCCGTGACCAGGGAACGTTTCTCGGCCGCACGTCTAGGCTGCACGGGCTTGCGACTGATTTCCGACCATCGACTTGACAGCAAGCGCATTGGCTGAGGCAGCGACAAGCCGGATATAATCCCACTCGCAAAAGCTGAAGCACCGCATCGGCTTCGAGTCCAAGTAGTCTGGTCCGCTCAAGAAGGTCATCCGCGCTGGTTCGGCCATCCACCATGATAAGAAGCGCGCGGTGCCGGCGGTCCAGTGAACCGGTTCGCGCCGCTATTTCCTGGCGTCCGGCATCTGTCTTCTCCAACAGCCCAGCAATACTTTCCATCGCACGCCCTCCCTTGGGGGCTACCACGCTATAGCGCCTCGCTTACAAGAGTGTGACGATTCGATATTGGCAAGCCCATGAGGAGGCAGACGCTTCGCGCGCCAAGGAGGGGTCATGCCAAGATGCGGTCAATCGGCTATCATAAGCCTAGTTATATAGATTTGAATTTGCATTTCTCGTAGTTATAAGAAATCACTGGATTTCGGTTATCGCCCTCGGCTAGACTGGCTGGCCCTTCAGCGATTGCCGAGATCCTGTATGGCCACCGTCGAGCGTACCGCCTACCCGCGTTTCCCGAAGGTCTTCTCGACCAAAAGGTTGCAGACGTGCTATACGCCGGATGCCGAAGAGTTGGACTGGGCTAACCGGTTCGCTCGCGGACAAGGTTCCCGACTTGGCCTGTTGGTCCTGCTGAAGGTTTTCCAGCAACTGCACTACTTTCCCAATCTGGATACGGTACCGACGGCCGTGATCGACCACGTGCGTGCCAGCGCCGGTCTGGATTCCGGTACGCATTTTGGCTATGACCGTAAGCTTTCCCCCACGCTGTTCCGGCACTACACGGCAGTGCGCGAATTCCTTGGCGTGCAGCCGTATATCGGCACGGATGCCAACGAGGTAACGATCCGTGCCGCGCGCGAAGCTGCGGAGACGATGGATCAGCCGGTGGATATCATTAACGCCACCATTGATGCACTGGTCCTGCAGCAGGTCGAACTGCCGGCATTCTCCACCCTGGATAGTCATTGCCGAGCAGATTCACACTCGCACGCAAACCGCATTGCTTCGGCGCGTGACAAGACGCTTGTCGGATGAGGAACGGCAAAAGTTTGACAAACTTCTCGTCCGGGAGTTTGCCACCCGCCAGACCGTCTACAACAACGTCAAGCGCCACGCGCGGCGCCTGGCTCGACGGCTTTGGCGACTTCTCTCGGGCGCTGGCTGGCGTTCCAGGCTCGAAGCTGCGCTCACTGGCGAGCCAAGCGATGAGCCTGGATGCCGCCAACCTCAAGGAAACTCTACCCGAGAAGCGTTACACGCTGATCGTGGCGCTGCTCAACCACATGCGCGTGCGCACCCGCGACGATCTCGCGGAAATGTTTATCCGCCGCATGGGGGCGATTCACAAGCGGGCCCGCGACGAGATGGAGCGTATCCAGTCTCGCCAGCGCGCCCAGATGGAGAAGTTGGTCACCTTGCTCGACGGCGTGGTGGATATCGTCGCCGATGGCAAGGATGCGATCGCATCTCGGCCAGTTTGTCGACTCATTGGACAGCTCCAGTTTGCGCACCAGTTCACCTTCAGGCCGCTAGCTCGGGAACGATGAAGAAATACGCATTCAGCATGTAGAGGCCGGAAAGAATCAGCACGATCGCGCCGGCGATCTCGAAGGCTTTTTGGTAACGCTTCAGCACAGCGAGGCTCTCCAGCCGGCCCAAGGTCACCGCGCCGACGATGATAGGCACGGCACGGCCCAACGCGAACGAGAATAAAAGGGTCGCGCCGAACAACGGAGACCCGATCACCGCAACGATGCCGAGTAAGATCACCATAGCCGGCGTGCAGGCTGGGCAGACGGCGACGGCAAAGGGGGCACCAAGGACGAACGCGCCCCAACTGCTGCCCACTCTTTTGGCGCGAACGGGAAGTGATGGCAAGGGCAGTCTGATCCATCCCGGCCACATAAGCCCGAGCAGGATCAGCGCCGGTCCCAGCACGACTCCCCATTCACGCCCAATGACCCTCTCTACCCATTGGCCGCCCAGGGCGGCGGCCAGCCCCAACAGCGTTTGGGTGAGGACCATCCCGAGGATGAACATGGCGCCATACCTGATCGCCGTTTTCGTCTCGTGTGCTTTGGTGACGTAGGCCAACGCCACCGGAATCGCGGCCAGCGCCACCGGGTTGAAGGTGAACACGAACCCCAGCAAGAACCCCACGCCCAGCGATGCTAGGCTGGCCTGCTCCAGCGTGCTTCGCAATGCCTCGATATCCATTAAGCTCTTCCTATAGGTTTGCGTATGCTGGGACGCTGTCCGGCAGCATCTGCCCCAATCGCCGTGCCAACGCCTCGCGCAGTTTGGCGGCGCTGGGTAGTTGCGGAAACAAGAGTTCGCCGTCAATCGCGATCGACGGTGTCACCAGCACCCCAAGCTCGACCGCGTAGTCCATTTCCTCCAGGATGTTCACGTCACGCCAGACCACCTGATCCTCGCCGAATTCCGCAGCGACGGCTTTCAGGATTTGCCGGGCTTGGTCACAATTGCCGCAGCCCGGCGCTGAGAAGACTTCGACCTTGATACTCATGGCAACTATTCCGTTCATTTGGCTTTGCGCTTCTGTTCTGAAAGGCTCGATTCCAGCGCGGCGAGAATCGGGCATTCCTCTAGCGGCCTTTCCTCAACCGTACAGATGTCGATCAACTCGCTCAAGGCTTGCGACATGGCTTTCATCGCCTTGATCTTGGCCTCGAGCTGAAGCTTCTTCTGGATCGCGAGGCTGCGCACATCCTGGCAGCAGGAGCAGTCAAGACTCTTCAGTTCCAGTAGTTGGCGGATTTCAGATAGCGCCAGGCCACACTGCTGGGCATGCTTGATGAAGTTCAGCCGCCGTACCGCATCCTCACCGTAGAGTCGGTAACCTGCCTCCGTCTTTCTGGCGGGCAGCAACAGGCCTTCTTCCTCATAGAATCGGAGGGTATCGGTACTGAGCTGTGCAAGCTTCGCGAGCTTGCCGATCGTGAGCATCGTATCGCTTTGGGGGGCATTGTCGGGTCGATCGGCTGGCTTCCGCTTCCCGCGAGCGACCGGCGCGCGGCCGGCGGTGTTGGTGACAACGGCTGGTGGCCTCGTGTTTCCGGCGACTGCTGATCTCATCATTCATCATCCAATGGAAAGACTGTCTGGCTCAAGGTTTGCTCGTCTTGAGCACTTCAATCGATTTAGCGACTGGCTCGCCTTTCTCCAGGACATAGGCGACAGCAATGTAATTGCCGCGTAACGTAGGTAAATAAACGAAGTCATTACCTTTCTTGATCAGCGTGCCTCTGGGAACCTTGATGCCCATCTGGCCCGGTTTGCCAGCTACGTTCGTCTCCAGCACGAGGCTTCCCTCGCAGCCACCGGGCTTGAAGTCGCAGAACGTGAGCTTCGTACTGGCGACCGTGCCTTCAACTCTCCCCTGCGCGAATCCAATCGAAGGAAACCCGCTCCCGATGAGCCACAAGGCCAGCGACGCCGTCAAGGCGAGCCTTTTATACATCGTTCGTTCCTCCCACTTGTTCGGGATATGGGCTGCCCCGTGCCGCTGATGGCACGTCAGGCACCAATGTTCCGTCCTTGATGTGCAAGACCCGATCGGCCATCTGGGCCAGCGCCTCGGCGTGGGTCACCACGATGACCGTCCGTTCCTGCGCGATCCCTTTCAGCAGTTCGTAGATCATCTGGCCCGTCTTGGAGTCCAGGTTCCCGGTCGGCTCATCGGCCAGGACGACGGGCGGGTTGTTGGCCAGCGCCCGCGCAATGGCCACACGCTGTTGCTCGCCGCCCGAGAGTTCACGCGGCTTGTGGGTTAGTCGTGCGCCGAGGCCGATTCTGTCCAGCAGATCCTTGGCACGCCGATGCCGCTCTTCACTCCGCACGCCGTTGAACTCCATCGGCAGCATGACGTTCTCTAACGCGCTCAGGTTGGGAATGAGGTTGAAACTCTGGAACACGAAACCTACTGTCTTGCGCCTGAAGCTCACCAGGCCCGCCTCGGGCAGGGTATTCAACGACTGGCCTGCGACGATGACCTCCCCTTGGGTCGGGCGGTCCATCGCTCCGATAATGTGCAGCAGGGATGATTTGCCGCTCCCGCTTGGGCCCACGATCGCGACCATGCCGGTTTCGGCGATCGCAAGCTCGATCCCGTCAAGCGCGCTCACGCTCTCCTGGCCCTTCCGGTAAAGCTTGCTCACGCCGCGCAGCGCGATCGACGTCTTGCGGTCGGTCATGGCTGTTGGGTTATTCATGGCGAATCGCCTCTATCGGGGAAAGCCTGACGATCTGTCGGATGCCCCAGGCGCTCCCGGCCAATGCCGCCACGATGCAGACAAGGATGAGAAGTCCGACGGTCCTGAGGCCGATATCGGGGGCAAGGGTGAGCGCGTTGCTGAGCGAATCCTTGTACTGCGCCGGTAGGAACGGCGCCACGCCCAAGCCAAAGGCCTGTCGGGCGACCTGGCCGCCCCATGCGCTGAAGAGCAGCGTCCCTAACAGCGCGCCGACGGTGCAAAGTGCGAGTGCCTCCGTCAGGAAGCTTAGAACAATGCCGCCGTTCGAGGCCCCCAGCGCCTTGAACGTGCCGATCTCCCAGGCGCGTTCGCGAACGACGAGGAGCATCACGAAGAAGACCACGATCACCATCAGCAGCGCGGAAAGCATGATTCCGCCCTCCGTCAGGCGCAACACCGCGCGGGTGGCGGTATTCTGGAATTCGGCCGCGTTGGTGGGCGCGATCGTGTCCGCGACGTCGCCAAGCAGGGCCCTTAGCTTCTGTTCGACCTGCGGCAGATGCTCGGCGGAGTCGGCCTTGACGAACAGCCATGAGATGCCCGCGGGGACCCCGTAGATCTCACGGAATGTGTCAATCGGCATGAAGAGCTGCATGTCGCCGAAGACGTAGCCGCTCGCATAGATGCCCACGATCTTGAGGGTGGCGGGCGGACGGTTCAGCGCGAAGATGACGGGATGGGTCCGCTTCAGATCAAGGGTAAAAGTCGTTTTGTCGAGGTCCTTCGGCGCGATGCCGGCCCACTTCGCAAATCCCTGGCCGACGATGGCGACCCTCTGACCACGGTCTGCCTCGGTGAGGTCCCGCCCGGCAATGATCCGGGGATGGCCCGCTTCACCATGGGACTCTAGCCGCTTGGTATCGCCTGGGGTCACGCCGACGATCATGGCGAAGTTCGTTGATTCGGTGGGCATCATCGCCAGCAGATAAGGTTCCACCTTCGCCACGTGCTCGACCTGCCTGACGCGCTCCAGGGCATCCTGGGGCAAAATGTCTTCATTGCCCACCATATTGACGTGCCCCATGGCACCGCGCGCGCGCAGTTGTAGGGTGTTGTTGACGTTCTGTTTCAGTATCTCCGTCTGCTGTTCCACCGCCTGTCCGATGGCCTGCATTACCAGCAGCAGAAAGAAAGGCACGCCGATCAACAGGGCCACGATGAGCAGCCGGGGTTGGCTTCGAAGCAGATTCCGCAGTCCAAGGCGCATCATGGTTGTCACTCCCTTCGCATGGCTTCCATCGGGCTGAGACGCACGCCCTTGGCGACCGGATAGAGGCTCCCGAGCGCTGCGAACAGTATCGAGCCGGCCAGAATGAAGACGATCACGGTTGCGTCGAATGCTACGGGCAGGCCCAAGGCCCGGCTCAGGGCGCGGGTGAGCGCGGCTGCGACGATCAGCGCACCCAGGCCGCCGAGACCGCTCACGGCGACTGCCTCGGCAAGAAACTGAACCACCACCTCGCGGTTCGAAGCGCCGATCGCCTTGAGCGTGCCAATCTCGCGGATTCGCTCGCGGGTGCTCAGGATCATCACGAAGACGATCAGGACCGCGCCGATCGCGAACAGCACCACAGCCGCATAGGCGCTTGCCACCGAGAGGCTCCCTAAGGTGGTACGGGCAGTAGACACGGCCTCAGGCGTCGTGACCACGTCGACTTCGGGTATCGCTTTCAGGTCTGCGACCACTGATTCGACGTGGGCAACGGAATCCACGGTGACGAAGATCTTCGAGAGCTTTCTGCCCGGGTGATAGGTTTCGCGGAACGCCTCAATCGGGATGAAGACGTGGTTGTCGCCGAAATCGTTCTGCGTGGTGTAAATGCCAATGACCTGGAACGATTGCCCGTTCAGGACGAGTTCGCGACCGCCTAGAGCCGCCGCCGACGGCTCACCGATACCGAGCCGTTGCTGGGCATAGAGCTGTCCAACCACAGCGACATGGGCTTGCGCATCGCCCGGCCCCAAGGAGCGACCCGCAATGATTTTTGCATTCTCGTAATCGACCTCTCCGATCGCGCGCAACGCCGCCCCGGGGTGAAGCCCGATCACCATCGCGTACGCATTCCGCTTGGAAGGGTCAACGTCCGGGTTGTAGACATACTCGTCCACCCGGGCGAGGTGGCGTGCATGCGGAATCCGTAAGGCCTTCTTCAGGGTGTCAAGGTTAAACCCGAGCGCTTCGCCGATTGGATTGTCACCGCCGAACCCGCCGGTGCCGAAAGCGCCCGCCTCACGCAGCTCGATCAAGGTGCGCACCCGCCCGTCCATCTCAGCGATTTTCTCGCGGCTGGCAAGCGTTGCCTGAATCATGAGCGCGAGGAAGCCGATCACGAGGGCGAGCAGCGACACGACGACGACACCCCGCGTCGCGCTCCGGAACGGATTGCGCAGCCCCCTCAAAATAGCGCCGGTCATAGCATGTCGTCCTCCGGCTTTAGGTTGTCCGGAGTTTCGGATTCGACCATGGATACCCACATGGCCCGTCTGACAGACGCTGCGTCCTCTCTGCGCGCGCAGACCATAGGCGGACGCGCCGCCAATACGGGCGGCGTGAGGAGGTCATCTCGTGCCGCCAAGTTGCTCACGCGGTCTGCTCCTTTATGTCAAGCGGCCGTCCCACGCTCATGAGCGCATCAAAGAACAATCCGGGCTTGCCCCACAGCGAGTTGAAGAAGATCGCTGTCACGCTGCCCGCCATCGCCGCCATCGCCCACACCGGATAGACGAGACCGGTCGCCGCCACGGGAATCCCGATGCCGTTGAAGCAGAACGCGAGGATGACGTTCTGCAGCATCTTGCGGTAGCCGCGACGGCTGATGTCGTGGGCGACAAGCAGCGACGCCAGGCGCGGGTTCAGGATGATGATGTCGGCCGATTCGATCGCGATGTCCGTGCCGCTCCCCATGGCAATGCCCACGTCCGCCTGCATTAGTGCTGGCGCGTCATTTACGCCGTCGCCGACCATCGCGACCTTGCCGTTCTTCTGCAAGCGGCGCACGATTTCCGCCTTCTGGTCTGGCAGCACGCCCGCATAAACCTCGTCGATGCCTGCCTCGGCGGCGATCCGCCGAGCCGCACGCTCATTGTCGCCGGTTAGCAGCACCGGCTTGATCCCTGCCTTACGCAGCGCAGCCACGGTTTTCGCTGCATCGGCGCGCAACCGGTCGCCCAGAGCGATGATGCCGAGTGCCTTGCCGTTCTTCGCGACGGCAATCACCGTGCGCCCCTTCTGTTCCAGCTCCCGAATACGCGCAGCCAGGGCGACGAGGCTGACCCCATGAGCCTCCACGAAAGTGGGGCGTCCCACCAGAACCTGCACGCCTTCGATGCGCGCCACCACGCCCTGACCCGGAACCGCCTCGAATTCGTCGATGTGCGGCGGCGTGACGCCTCGCTGGAGCGCCACATCCAGGATCGCCTGGGCGAGCGGATGCTCCGAACTCGATTCGGCGGCGGCCGTAATCGCGAGCAATTCGTCTTCACTCGCGTCGTGCGGCACGACCTCCTGCACCAGTGGTTGGCCTTCGGTGAGCGTGCCGGTCTTGTCGAGCACGACCCAGGTCACAAGGCGGTAGCCTTGGAACGCTTCGCCGGTGCGCATCAGAATGCCACGCTCCGCGGCCTCGCCCGCGCCCCGCACGATCGAGAGCGGGGCGGAAATACCGACCGCGCACGGATAACCCATCACCAGCACGCTCAAGCCCGCAAACACCGCGCGCTCGAGGTCGATCTGTCCCGTAACGAGCAGCGAACCCATGAGCCACCCGATCACCGAGAGCGCGGCAACTGCGAGTACCGTTGGCGTATAGACCCGCAGCACGCGGTCCACCAGATGCAGCAGCCCTGGTTTCAGGGCGCGCGCGTCCTCGACATGACGGATCACCTGTTGCAGGAAGCTCTCCTCGCCGATCGCGGTGACCTCGACCAGCAGGGTCCCGGTCCCGTTCATCGAGCCGCCAATCACCGCGTCGCCGCGCGTCTTCTCGACCGGCAACGGCTCGCCGGTCATCAGCGCCTCGTTCACTGCCGAGTGGCCGTCCATGACCTTACCATCCACCGGAATCCGCTCGCCGGGACGGATGCGCACGCGATCGCCAAGCCTGACCTCTTCGACTGGCATATCCATTTCCCGGTTGTCACGGATCACGCGTGCGATGTCCGGCTGCAGATCCAACAGCTTCTTCACCGCCTGCGAGCTTCTCGTCTTGACGATCAGCGAGAGCCACTCCGAGAAGATGTGGTACGTCGCCACCATTACCGCGACCGCGAAGAAGGGTGCGGTGGGATAGCCGGCGGGTTGCAGGATCAGGCCGATGAGCCCCCCAGCGATGCCAGCAAAGGCGCCGATCTCCAGCAGGACGTGTTGATTGAGAATGCCCCGGCGCAGTGCCTGCACCGCCATGACGAGGATGTGATTGCCGATGCCGAACACCAGCCCCAACGCCAGCGCAGCCGTCAACCACGGCGCCGCCTCTGCGAGCCAGCCCTGGGACCTGGCGTAGTAGAGCACGACGCCGAGCACGCACAGGCCCGTGGTTCCGCCCAGCGCGGTGCCGATCCCCCGGGGTCTGAGGACCACGAAGAGGAACGTGACCAAGCTAAAGAAGACAACGACAGAAAGTAGGGTTGACCAGAAGCCCACGGGGTTGGCCACCAGCGCGATTGCCGCGAGGCTGCAGCCGACGGCGGCCACAAAGCGCCGGCCCTCGCGCACCAGCGCTGCTTCCTCCTCCTCGAAGGGCCGCAACTTGCGCGGATCGGAGATGGTATAGCCGATGTCCTTGAGCGTCTGCAGTAGGTCTTCGGCCCGGGCCACGCTCGGATCGTACTCGATCAGTGCCTGCTCGTGCGTCAAGCTCACCGCCACCTTGTCGACGCCGGGCCGCTTGCCGAGCGCCTTTTCGATGGTGCCGGTGCACAGCGAGCAGTGCAGCCCGCCGATGCGCGCACGGATGCGCCGGCGCCCGGGCAGGCTGGCGGGTTCCTCGCTCCAGAAGCGTGGAGGGGATTCAATGGTAGTGGCGGCCTTCACGATGACACCTCATGGCTTGACCGGTATCTAAAGGGTCGATTGAGCATGGATAAAAACCCATCGCCGGCGGCATATTGCTGCGGCGGTCATGGGACCTCGGCCGTGGTGAAGCGCGAGGTGACCTGATAGCCCGCGTTCTCGATCACGCTCACGAGTGCCTGCTCTGAGATCGCTTGTGGCTCAAAGAGAACTTGCGCAAGACCCTCTGCGTAGGACGCCCGTACCGACTGGACTCCAGCCTGACGCGCGAGCAACGACTGAACGATAGCGGCGCACCCGTCACAATGCATGCCGTCGATTCTCAAGATGGCTTTTTTCATGCGTCTCTCCTTGCCGGGATTACCTAATTTGCAACTCCGCGGTTTGTCACAAGCGACTGCGGCCGAAACTCACTCGCAGCCCCGTCAAATTGAATATAAACCTTGGAGTACACCCAAGAGTCAAGCGCTGTATTGAGAGTTGCCTGGATCGACTTTGTCGGTACGGAGAGAGAATGTCTCAACCGCCGTAGCGCAGCGGCCAGAACTGACTGCCCGGCTCGGCATCCGGCCGCCCCGGTGGTTCGGCCGCTGTAGGCTAGGCGCGGCGTTGCCACCGCCCGAGAAGAACAAGGTCGATTCGCGCGCCGACTCCATGCTCACGACACGCTTACTTGTTACGGTGTCGGGAAGCGGCACTCCATGGGATTTCCGACCGGAACAGCGTGATCGATGCCACCGTCGCGAGCACCTCAACGGCAGCGAAGATCCCGAGCGCGGCTCCGAAACCGAGTTGGAGAATTGCGCCGAAGCCGAGGCTGCCGAGCCCGAAGCCGACGAATAGCGTGAAGACGTTCAGACCCATGGCTTGGCCCGGACGTTGCCCCCCGAGCGAGGTAACGATCCCGCCAAAGAGCGGTTGCGTCATGTCGTAGCCTAGAGAAAGGACAGTCACCGCCACCACAGCGACGCCCAGCGGCAGATCGAGGATCAGGACCGCCCCGGCGAGGGCGCTGAGCCCGAGGCCGACGGGCAGCAGCCGGCCGCGGCCCCACCGGTCCGCGGCCTGGCCGATGAGCGGCCCAAACAGGAATCCCGGTACGCCATAGCCGAGAAGCGCCAGACCGATGCCCACGGGCCCGAGGTCGTAGCGTCGTTCAAAGTAAACACCAAGCCACGTGAACACCGCGGAGTGAAAGATCGAGTTGAGCAAGACGTAGCTGTAGGTGCGTCGCCCCCGTGGCGTACCGAGGAGGCCGCGGTAGGCTCGGAATAGGTCGCCAAGCGTGCCGCCGACCGGCCGCGTGGCGGCGCCGACGAGGTGCCCGTGCGGCAGCAACACGCACAGGATGCCCACTCCGGCCGCAGCCACACCGAGAAAGATCCCGCGCCAGCCGAGGAAAGGTTCGAGCACCGCGCCAAAGGTTGAGCCGAAGGCCATTCCCCCAGCCATGGCACCGAACAGCCACCCCAATGGTCGGCCCCGTTCCGCGTACGGATACATGCCGCCGACGAGCATCAGTGCGAGCGGCACGACCCCGCTCGCGCCGAGCCCAGTCAGGATCCGCCAGGTCGCGATTGCCTCAATCGAGTGGGCCGTCGCCGTCAGGGCGGTGAGCACCGCGAACGCCAGCAGCGACGCGAACATGACGCGCCGAATGCCAAGGCGATCCGCCAAAAGCCCAAACACCAACGTCGCGATCCCATAAGGGATCAGGTACGCCGGGACAATGAGACCGACTGCTTCGACAGAACTGCCAAACGCCTTCGACAGTGCCGGGATGATCGGCGCGACCATGTACGCCTGAAAAAAGATGATGAAGGTCGCCGCCGCCAGCATCCGGAGCAGGCGTTCGCGCTCGACTGTTGCTCGCGGCAGTCGTTCGCCCGCATCGCAGGCAATTTGCGCTTTATCGGTCACAGTTAGATCGTCCATGTCTGTCACAACCTTGCCTGATTGCCCTGAATCGATGACTCACAGATGTTGGTCTCGCGTTGGAAATCTGGAATCAGTGGTGAGCGAGGTCGCGATGAGTTCCCTTGCCCTTCGCCTGCTAAAGGCGAAGGCATTAAGCCTGGGAAGGCCGTCGCTGACAGGACGGCGCCTGCAGCGCGGATTCCCAGGCCACTTACCTCGCCGACTAGACCGAGCAGCCCAAGCCGGCCGCCCGCAGCGACGCTTCATCGACCCCTCGACTCGTGCAGCAGCCGGCGACTTCGCCGTCGATCACCACGGCCGGAACCGAGCGAATGCCGAGCGCCTTGGCGCGTTGCGCGACGCTGATATCTGTCATAGCAAGAACAGTCACGTCACAGGACGGGCATGCGGTGCGCTTCACGAGTTCGATCACGTCATCGCACGATGCACAACCCGCGCTGAACACTTCCACTTTACGTTTTGCGGTCATTTCTTTACTCCATCAAACAAGGGTGACGCCCTTCGTTTCTCTCGGCTCAGCCACGGGCAAACGACACTGAAGCCATATCGCGATGCCTGAATCCTAGTTCTTGGAGTGCACCCCAAAGTCAAGGGGTAGGTGGGCGATTACATGGAGCGGGGCTCTTGGCCGCGAATTTGCCCGGTATCGAGTCGATGTCGTGGATGGGTAGGCTCCCTAGGCCGCCAATAGGGTGTCGTTCACGACATCGGCGCTTTTACTTGCATTCCTATGGGGGCAGGGTCTAGTTTTTTGCCATGCAACCTATAGCTTTCGATCAGACGCTGTTTCAGCGTGATCTTTCGCATCGACCTTCCGCACTTCGACATTCACCTGCTTTAGCTGCTGCCATTGCTGCTCCGGCTTTCATGTTCATATGGTGCATTGCCAGCCCTCCGCCCCGCGTGAACGACAGCATAGGGGGGCTCACCAACGCCTTTGCGATGGGGGAGGCGCAAGTTGGCAGCACGCCGGAAAGCCAGGCCGAGCAAGCGGCTGCGGACTGCACAGCTTACAAGTTGATTGGCCACCTCCCGCAAGATCTGGCGATTTCGCGGGCGCTACCAGCGATTTTGCGGGGGCGGAGTCTCGGACCGAACTGGCGCTTTGATCGTGCTATTACGATAAGCCATCTTATCGATACCGTCATATTCACTGGCTAAACTGCGGTTTTGCGATTTACACCGGACCGTACGGGCAGCTGTCGATGTCCATCGATTGATCTCCCCAGAGAGCCTCAAATGCCGCACACGCCCACACCATCTGACATGCCCGACGCGGCCTCGCTGGCCGCTTTGCGCGCCTGGTACGCCGGTACGCCGTCGCGGCAGGCGGTCCAGCGATATTGCCCCGACGCGCTGGGAAGGGGCCAGTCCGCGCGCGGTGTGCTCGGGCAGATCCGGCGGCAACTGGCTGAGTTTGCCTTGCGGCGTCACCGCCCCGATCTAGCCACCCTGTTTCAGGCAAGTGTAAGAACGCGTACGGACCAGGCCCAAGCCATCGCCCGCGCGATGGAGACGCTGCGGTCCTTGCCGATGCCAGTGCCCCAGGTCAGCGACAACATCGAACTATGGTTGTCCGGCCGTGCGGTATCTTCGCTGCGTGCCCATGGCATCGCCACGCTGGCGGACCTGACGGTGCGCATCCCGCGGCGACGGCGCTGGTGGGCGGGGATTCCAGGGCTGGGCGCCAGAAGCGCTCAGCACATCGAATCGTTCTTCGCCGCCCACCCGCCGCTGACCGAGCGGGCGCGTGCCCTGATCAAGGCGGCGCCGGCCGAGCCCATTGTGCCGTGGGAGCGGATCCGGCTGCCGCACGAGGTTGACGGAACGCGCGGCGCGTTTCGGGCGCCACGGCGGCTGTGCACGCTTGCGGCCAACAATGACCATGCAGCGATCAATGCCTGGCTGGGCTTGCACGAATCCGCCGAGACGCAACGGGCCTACCGCAGGGAGGCCGAACGCTTGCTGCTGTGGTCGATTATCGAACGAGGCAAGGCGCTGTCGTCGCTCGCGACGGAAGACGCCACCGCCTACCGCGCCTTCCTGCGCCGGCCGACGCCGCATCAACGCTGGGTCGCGCCGGCGCGGCCCCGCTCTTCGCCGGAATGGCGTCCCTTCACCGGCGGGCTGTCGGCACGCTCGATCGCCTATGCCCTGTCGGTCCTGGGCGCGATGTTCCGCTGGCTGATCCAGCATCGCTACGTACTGGCTAATCCGTTTGCCGGCCTCAAGGTGCGAGGTGGTCAGCGTGATGCTGACCTGGACGCCTCCCGGGCATTCACGGCGGGTGAGTGGGAGTTGACCTGCACTATCGCCGATGGGCTCGAATGGTCGCACGGCTGGACGGCGCCGGCCGCGCAGCGCCTGCGCTTCCTGCTCGATTTCGGGTATGCCACGGGGCTGCGCGCCAGCGAACTGGTGGGAGTGACACTCGGCGGCATCGAAATCGGCGCCCGCGGCGAACGCTGGCTGCACCTGATGGGCAAGGGCGCCAAGCCAGGCAAGGTCGCGCTGCCCCCGCTCGCCCGCCACGCGCTCGACCAGTACTTGGCGCAGCGCGGCCTGCCGGTGACACCCGCGCACTGGAAGGCGGACACGCCGCTCGTCGCCAATCTGGAACGGTCGGAAGGGATCACGACGCCGCGGTTGCGGGACGTGCTGCGGCGTTTCTTCCAGCTGGCGGCCGAATCGATCCAAATCGAGCATCCCGCCTTGGCGGACAAGCTGCGCCGCGCCACCCCGCACTGGATGCGGCACACCCATGCGACTCACGCTCTTGCGCAAGGCGCGACGCTGACCACGGTGCGCGATAATCTGCGCCACGCGTCGATCACCACTACCTCGATCTATCTGCACGATGACGAGGTGCAGCGCGCTCGGCAACTAGAGCAGGCCTTTGCGCGCCGATAGGTCATGCAGCCGATCCACGAGACCGCCTATCCGGCGCTGCCGGCCGAACTCAGCGCGGCAGAATTGAAGGCGGCATTCACACCGACTGCGGCCGAAGTCCGCTTTGCGCGAAACCAGGCCCGCCAGACATCGACCTCGGTCCTGATCCTCGTTCAGCTCAAGCTACTGCAACGCCTCGGCTACTTCCCGATGCTGGCCGATGTGCCGGTCGCCGTGATCGACCATGTAGCTTCCGCGCTGCGCACCCGTCCTCTGTCGCGGCCCACGGTGATGCGATACGACGTCTCGGGCACCCGGTCGCGGCACCAAAAGCTGCTGCGCGCCCACGTTGACATCCGGCAAATCGACGCCGACGCGCAGGAATGGCTGCAGGTGCTGGCGTCGGAAGCCGCGCAGACCAAGGTCGAGTTGCCGGACATCGTCAACGTCCTGATTGAGGAACTGATCCGGGGACGGTATGAGCTGCCGCCGCTGGCCGGGCTGCAACGGATCGCGGCCCAGGCCCGCCACCGATGCAATGAGGCGATCTATCGCGCCATTTCCGAGGGACTCGACGCCCCGCTCATCGCCAGGATCGAGGCGTTATTCGAGGGCAATGCGGGAAAATCCGCCTGGGACCAGTTGAAACGCGAACCCAAACGCCCAGCCACCCGCGAGATCGCGAGTTTCCTCACGCACATCCAAGAACTGCGAAAGCTGGCCGACGGCCTGCCGGCGGCGCCAGCCATGCTATCGGTGCCCAAGCGGGCCCAGCTGATCACGGAGGCACGCGCGCTGGATATCGCCGAGATCCGGTCGCTCAAGCCCGCCAAACGATACACGCTGGCGGTGCTCTTCATTCAGGCCCAGTTGCAGAAGGCGCTCGATGATGTGGCGGAGATCTTCATCAAGGTCATGCGCAAGTTCGAGTCGATCGCCAGGGCTCGGCTGCAACAATACCAACTAGCCCATGCCGACGCGCTGGAGAGCTTGGTTAGCCAGTTTCGTGACGTGCTCCAGGTTCTGCAGGACGACGGCATTGCCGACATCTTCCGTCTCGATAAAGTGCGAGAGGTTCTCGGCGACGACGCCACCGGCGCGCTCGCCCGCTGCAACGAGCATATCGCCTATGCCGGCAACTTCGATCTACCGTTCATGCTGGCGCCGTATCGCGCGCACCGATCCCTGCTGTTCCAGTGTGTCGAGGTACTGCCGCTGCGATCCAGCTCTCAGGACAAGGCAGTACTGGTGGCACTTGCCTGGATGCAGGGGTTCCGAGCGTCGCATCGAGAGTATCTGCAACTCACCGACGAAGACTTGGCGCACTTGCCACTCGACTGGATCCCGGACAAGTGGGAGAAAGCCATCTTCCCGGGCGGCGGAGGGACTCGACTGCTGCACCGCAGGTATTTCGAGCTGTGCGTGTTCCACCAGGTGATGCGCGAGCTGAATTCTGGCGATCTCTACGTTGAGGGCAGCGATCAATTTGACGACTTCCGCGTACACCAGGTCTCCCAAGAGGAGTTCCACCGCGAGTTACCACGCTACTGCGAGATGGTGGGACTACCGACGGACGGCAAGGATATCGTGAGGACGCTGCGCGAGAGACTGAGCACGGCACTCGAGGAGGTCGATGCGAGCGTCCCCAACAACAGCGGCATTGAACTCGGCGAGCAGGGTCTGGTTATCCACCGGCCAGGAAGGGAGCCCGAGCCGCCCAACAAGGTGCTGGTCGACCAGGCCATCACTGCATCCATGCCGCAGATCAGTATCCTGGATTTACTGACTGAGACCGAGCAGTGGCTGGATTTGCACAGGCTGTTTGGACCACTGTCCGGGTTCGACGCCAAGATCGACGACCCGCGCAAGCGCTTCATCAGCACGCTGTTCTGCTACGGCTGCAACCTCGGCCCCAGCCAAACGGCGCGCTCCGTCAAGGGCCTGAGCCGCAAGCAAGTCGCCTGGCTGAACCTGCGTCACGTCACGGAAGAGCGACTCGACAAGGCCATCGTCAAGGTCATCAACGCCTACAACCAGTTCGCACTGCCGAAATACTGGGGCTCCGGCAAGCGGGCTTCCGCGGATGGGACCAAGTGGAATCTGTACGAGCAGAACCTGCTGTCCGAGTATCACATTCGCTATGGCGGCTATGGCGGCATTGGCTACTATCACGTGTCCGACATGTACATCGCGCTCTTCAGCAACTTCATTCCCTGCGGCGTGCATGAGGCGGTCTACATCCTGGATGGGCTGATCCGCAACGGTTCGGATATCCAGCCGGACACCATCCATGAGCACTTCGGCGTCGATGGGATGCCCCTTCTGTTGGAGTTCCTTCAGCTTACGCGACATCCACTGCACGTTGTATAGGACGACCATGTTGGCCACGAGCTGGTTGTACTTGATCACCTTACGTTGCTCGTGCCGCGTAGAACACCGCGAGCGCGGGACGGGGGCGCAGGGTGTCCCACAGCGCTTCAGGCGAGAAGTTCAGGCGCAGTTCGCGAGACAGGCGATTCGAGAGCCGCTCGGCCGCGCGCAGGTCCCAACGGACGTGCCGCCACTCAGCCGGCGATGTTCTGGCCTCATGCCAATTCATCCGGCCCGCAGCGGCAGGCACACATTGGAGGACGCGGTTGAAGCTGGGCCTGCGGCCCGCTTTGGGGGCGAGGTCATCGGTAATGATGCGCGCCCATAGGTACAGCAAGGGGATGTCCATGACGATCTCCGCTCGGGTGTCTTGCCGCTGCGTGCATTGCGGGCCACCCGGGAATCATCATGGGTAAGCCGGTACGACATCCGGACGGACCGCAGCGGGATGCTTGCACGCGGTGGGTAAAGCCGGACTCCCCTGTCGACCATGTCGACAACGTTTTTTTAGCGTAGCACGTCACATGACGGTTGCGCCATATTCCGAGCGTAAAATTCGCATGGGCGCTGAAAACAACGCTTTTCGCTGTACATGATAACCGTACTTATCATGTACAGCGAAAATAAGGTACGCATACCCTACCTATATCCCTGCACTTCCAGCTAGAATGTGACGGATCCGTTCGGACGGCGCGCCAGCATTGGGCTGGCAGGCGGCCGCGGCATCAAACCAAGGGACATCCCGCCACATGTCTACCCACACTCCGACACCGCTGGTGCTTGGCCCGGCGTCACTCGATTCCATCGATGAACCGTTTGAGGGGGACTTGCTGGGTCGCCAAGAGATCGCGCAACGGCTGACCGCATACCTGGACCGGCTACGAGTCGGGGCAGTCGTCGCCATCGACGCGCCTTGGGGCGAAGGCAAGACCTGGTTCGGACGGCACTGGGCCAAGCACCTCGAGAAACTCGGCCACCGGGTGGGCGTGATCGACGCCTTCCAACAGGACTATGCGGAGGACGCATTCCTACTGCTGGCTGGCGCGATCTTAAAACTTTGCGAGGAGCACAGCGGGCCTGTGGGCATGCTCAAGCACCGTGCCGGCGCCGTCCTGCGTGCCCTGCTCCCGCTCGGCACGAAAGCGCTCATCAACCTCGCCGGCCGGGCCATTGGCACCTCGGACATCGTTGGCAAATACGATGACGCGGTGGACCAAGCGACCGAGAAGTCGGCCGACGCGGCCAGCGCGTGGGTCAAGCGACGATTCGACGACTGGGAGGAGGAACAGAAGACGGTTCAGCACTTCCGCGCAGCACTCACAGAGTTCGCCGAGGCGACTTTCAAGGCGACAGGCAAGCCCGTCGTGATCCTAGTGGACGAACTGGACCGGTGCAGGCCAGGGTTCGCCGTCCGGGTGATTGAGCGCATCAAGCACTTCTTTGACGTGCCGCACCTCGTGTTCGTCCTGCTGATGAACCGCGACCAACTGGAGAAGGCGATCCGCGGGGTCTACGGTCCCGAAACCGATGCGAATACCTATCTTGGCAAGTTCCTGCACCTGTCGTTGCGACTGCCGACTGCACGGAGCGTGGAGCCCGATGCGACGATTCCAGGGTTGTCGGCTTTCGTGTTCGATGCGCTAAACCGGATTGGCGTGAACGACCATGAGTTCGCCCAAGACTTTTCGCACTGCGCGGTTATCTTCGAACTCTCAGCCCGGGACGTAGAGCGCGGTTGCACGTTATACGGCCTCGCCACTACTACCAACGGCAGGCCCAACGCAGCGCTTCTGGCCTATTGCATTGCGCTGAAGCTCAAGCGTCCAGAGATGTATGCTGGACTTCTCATGAGCCGTGGCGAGACCCATGCCGAATGTCAGGCACTGCTCGAAGGCATACCGAAAGCACTGGAAATGCGAGATCCGTTTGGCATCACGGCGGTGGCAGAAATGTCACTGCTAACGACCTACTTGACAGCCCTGATCGTCCTCCACTCAAGGTGGCTCTATAGGCATGCAAGAGAGAACCTGCGTGAATACGGGGTGACGAATGAGGCTGATGCTGCCTTCAAGGCCCATTTTCCGAAACAGCAGGACGACGTTCAAGCTCTTTTCCTGAAGACGCTTCGTCGGTTGGATCTCGCGGTCGAGTAATGCCCACAACCCAGGATCCTGTCATGCGGTCCGACAGCAACGGCGTTCCGGTCGCCGGTACGGAGGCCGCCGACGCTAAACCTATTAGCCGCCGGCGCCGGTCCGTCACTCGCCGCCAGCTGCACCGCGGCCACTTTGGCTTCCTGCGCGCCATCATTCAAGGCCTGCACGCCAGGCCGATGTGGGAACGCTACCTGGCGGAAGAGGGCGAGATCGAGGCCGACGCCGAACTGGTGGCCAGGCTGCCGGCCGCCGATGATGATAGGGGGGAGGGCGGCCAGAACACGCAGGCCGCGCGGGCCTTCGCCGCGCATCCCAAGGTGCGCCGGGTCACGACCTGGCTGCGCGACGAGTTGTCGGCCGCGGCGAGCCGCGCCCAACGTCCGGGCATGGCGCGGCGCTTGCGGCTGGATCTGAAGGATTTCCGCAACATCGGTCGCCGCGGCCTTGGCCTGCCGTTGCTGGAGGAGTTCGCCGCCGAGGCAGGCCTGGACGGTTTCAGCGAATCCGAGCAGCTCGCCGCCTACCAGGAGCGCTATGGCGATGCCCTGAAGCGGGAATCCAAGCGCGCCGCAATGATGCGCCGCCAACTCGAGGCCATTGACTGGCTGGAGGAGAAGTACGTCCAGCCGGTACTGGCCGGCGACGCCTGCCGCGCGTGGCTGGCCGAGCCGCTCGCCGCACGCCTGGAGGCCACCGGCGTCGGCACGCTCGCCGACCTGGTCGACCGCATCAACGGCCTCGGCACTGGTTGGTCGCGCGGCATTGCGGCGATCGGGGCCGGCAAGGCGCGCGCGATCGAGGCCTTCCTGAGGACCCACGCCGGTTCGCTGGGCCGCACGATCGGTGGCCACGTCGCCGTGCCGCGGCGCCAGCGCTACGCCCACGAGCTGGCCCGCGTGGTCCCGCGCGGGCCCGAAGCCACCCTGGTGCCGCTTGACAAGCTGGTGATGCCAGCCGACCTGGACGGTCGCGACGGCCGTTACCGTCTGCCGCAGGCGCGCTGCCTGATCAGTGCCCACAACGACTATGAGGCGGTGCTGTCGTGGCTGCGCGCCAAGCCAGGCCTTTCACCCGAGCAGATCCTGCGCCTGCGCGAGCGCCGCAAGGACGTCGCCACCATGCCCGGGCCCGTCGATTGGCTCAATTATCTCTCCAACACCCAGCGCGCCTACCGCAAGGAGGCCGAGCGCTTCCTGCTCTGGGCCGTGCTGGCGCGGCGCAAGCCTTTGTCCTCGATGGACACCGACGACTGCCTGGCGTACCGGGATTTCCTCGCCTCGCCGCCGGCGGACTGGTGCGCGCCGCGCTCGCGCGAGCGGTGGTCTCCGCTGTGGCGGCCCTTAGAGGGGCCGCTCAACCCGCGCGCGCAGAGCTACGCCATCGGGGTGCTGGCCAACCTGTACAGCTACCTGAACGCCAAGAATTACCTGGCCGGCAACCCGTGGCAGGGCATCCACGTGCCGAGGAGCGCCAAACCCGAGTTGGACGTGGGGCGCAGCCTGACCGAGGACCAGTGGACCTTTGTCACCGGCTGCCTCGCGCGGCTGCCGGCCACCTCCGCCAACCAGCGGCTTCAGGTTGCGCTGCCACTGCTGTACGCCACGGGGCTGCGGCTGTCCGAGGTGATCGCGGTCACCACCGACGACCTGGAGTGGGTGAGCCTCGCGCAGCCCGGTACCGGCGAACGGGAGGAGGGCTGGTGGCTGACGGTGCTGGGCAAGGGTAACAAGCTGCGCCGGGTGCCGGTGCCGGACGTCGCCATCGCGGCCCTGGGCCGGTACCTCGAGGCCCGCGGGTTCCGCGCGGATCCCGCCGCGAGCCGCGGCGTCGCGCTGCTGGGCCACGCGACCGACCAAGCCGAGCGGGCGGGTTGGGCCAAGCGGGACACCGCCGGCGCGGACGCTGGACTGGCGGCTACCACCCTGTACCGCCAGATCAAGCGGTTCTTCCAGGCGTGCGCGGCCGAGCTGGCGCCGGTCGACGGGCGCGGCGCCGAACGGCTGGCCGCCGCCAGCACCCACTGGATGCGGCACACCCACATTTCACACGCGCTCGCCGCCGGCGCGCCGCTGGAGGCAGTCAAACAGAATGCGGGGCATAGCTCGCTGGACACCACCACCCGCTATGTGACAACTGAGGATGCCCGACGGATGGCGGCGATGAGAAGATTCTGGAACCTCAAGCAAGAGGGCAACTTGCCATGAAGGAAGACATTCTTGAACAGATGGTCGATGAGTACCTACAGCACAGGGGGTATTTCACGCGGCACAACTTGAAGTTTCGTCCGGCGAGAGACCATGAGGATTACCATTCTCAATCTGATTCGGTGGCAAGCGACATTGACGTCATTGGCTTGCATCCGTCGAAAAGCGGGTCGGATCGTATTGTAGTGGTGAGTTGCAAAAGTTGGCAGGCAGGATTCCGTCCAAAGTACTGGTGTGCAGCAATTGACGCCAACAAGAAAGTCGGCGGCCGAGAAGCGTGGATGGGCTTCCGCGAGCTGGTCAAACCTAAGTGGGCAGATGCATTCCGACACGAGATCCGCAATGCGACTGGCTCGGACACCTTCACGTATATCACGGCCGTTACACGGCTCGCCGAGCCGGATCGCACCTGCTGGGAGCAAAACCCAATATTTCTAGAGAACCTGGCGGGTAACCCCATTAGGTTGATCACCTTCAGAGAGATGCTGGACGAGGTTTTTTCCGACATCAATAGCACGCCAGCGGCCTCGCAGATGGGCAGGATGCTGCAGCTGATCAAGGCGGCGGGATGGAGTGGGCCGAGCGTCAAGCAGACTTCTATCCTGACCACATTAGTGAGCTGAGGTCCGCAATGCCTATCTTGTCGTCGCTTCGCCCTGGGTTTTATTCGGCGGCGACGATGATGGGGGCAACGCGTTGCTGACGCACAATTCGGAAAGAGTCGAACGCCGGCCGTGCCTTGAATACCTCGACCGCGTGCGTGGATCTCGGGACTAGTGCGGCAATTGCCTCGATGCTCGCGTCACAGCGAGCACCGACGATGACTTCCCTCAACTTGAGGTGCGGCGCAAAGCTTAAGAAATAGCGGCCATCACTGGGCTTGCGATCGGCCAGTGATGCAAAGATCCGCCACTCCTGCTCATACCTCCAGTCCTTGAACTTTGTGGTCAGGATCGTTGTCAGCTGCTCCTGCGTCATTGCCTGGCGCTCGACCAGGTCGTCGAGGAGACCGACCAAGCGGTGCGGCTCATACCTGACCTGATGAACCTCGGCGTCCTCGACGTCGAACCCGAGACATACGCCACGGTGCTTGTCCCCATAGTGCGCCCACATCACCGGACTCTGCCACGAGGTACTGGTGCAAATCATGCCGATGTTCTTGGTCCAGTGCTCATGCAGCAACCGATAAATTCTACGCAGTTGCCGCTCGCCAATGGCTACCCCCTGTAGCTCGAACGGATCGTTCAGTTCGTCAATGGTCGAAAGCTTCAGTCTGCGTTCGCGCAGAATTTTTTCCGCCCAGATCTGTGCGGTGAGGTAGTAGAGACGCATCAGCGGATGTCAACAGTTAGCCAGGCATTGAGTGCCGCAAATGGTTGGCGGGGAGCTCTCAACAGTTGAGCACCCAGTCAAGGGCAGATTTGCCGATCGTTTTCACGGCTTCGAACGTGAGTTCGATGCCCTTGTTCTTCGCAACGTCCTTGATCCGCTCCCAGACCGCTTTACTGCGAATCGTGTCCAGCAAGTCATGGCCATCCCATGTCAGGCCAAACGCCACCACTGAATCCCCACCGTCCATTGAGCTGGCGTCCGCTCCCTCAATGTAACCAGCCTTCCAAAGCAGGACGGCATGCATGGCCTTAACCGGATCGTCGCACCGAGCTACCGGCCCATACTGACGGTCTGCGAACTTTGCTGCATCCAGTTCCTCGACCTCCAAAAGGACGTCCCGAATTGTGTCCCAGTCCCGCTTCACGGCTTCTCCTTGTTTCCCGGGGGCTTCAGGCGGCTATCCGCGCCACTGCACGCCAACTATCTTGCCAGACTCGCTTGACATGGTCTGCTCAAAGGTATCGTAGCAAGCGCCCCGAAGCCAGACGATCCTTGGCCCGAAAAAGCAAAATTTTCGCAAGCTAACCATCGCTGCCTCGATGTTGTGGGGCGACTCGCTGGCAGTGAGTCTGAAGTACCGGTAGTTCCACAGGTCCTCCTCTGCAAACTCGCGAATCTGGTCGTCATCGAAAAGCTGGTGCGCCGGCACGCCGTCGTCATTCAGGCCATAGCGGTGCATATCGACGATGTCCTCGAACACTCGTTCCGCGATGCGCTGATCGTCAGCGACGAACCCGGCCTCACTGGCGTCGAAATGATCGGCGTCCTTGACATCGAACGCCAGCACGAGCCCTGACACGAGAGCCTGGTCGACCGCGTCCGTCGCCTTGTAGGCTTCAACCACGTGGTGCCAGGTGGGCGCCTTGACTGCCTGTGCCACCCGTTCAAGGGCGAGATGATGAGGAATGCCTTCAGCCCGCTTGAGCTTGCGCGCACACTGCTTCAGCTTCTCAATGTCAGCGGCGGTGAAGAGATGGATGTTCGGCATTTGCGATTTCTCCTGGTGCTGGAAAGGACGCGCGGTGCCCACTGCCGCCGCTTCCGCATCAAGGGAAATGGCAAAAAGGTTGTCTGGAGATCGTCCCGTCCGGGTTCGCCTAGGTGGGCAGCCGGCTCCGACCAAGCCGTGTGCGGACTATAGCACGCGGGCGGCGGAAAAACATGTTCCCAAGGCTGTCGTCTATACTTGACACATGTTTGGAGATTATCGCCGTGAATCCTGCTCTCTTGGGTAACGCGATTCAACGCAAGCGGGTTGCCTTGGGCCTGACCCAACAGCAGCTGGCCGACATGGCCGAGCTTTCGCGCCAGTCGCTCAACGGCATTGAGCACGGCAGCGTCAACGCCACGATCCAGACGCTCGGGCGGCTGATGGACGTGCTCGGCCTGGCACTCGATATAACGGATCCCGATGACAGCCGACTGGCCAGTGGGGCGCCGACGCGCGCGCTGTGGATGGCCGCGAAGGGCGCCAACGTGAGCTACACAGGCGAGCTCACACCAGACGAGCTGGAGCGCGCCCTGGCCACCGGGGAGGTGCCGTCGGAGTATCGCCCGCAAGTCGCCCAAGTTCTGGATGAAGCGCCTCTGCAGCTCGTCACCAAGGTAGTCGCGGAAGTGGCGGCGAAGCAACACCGGAATCCGGCCGACATCTGGAAGAACCTCAGGCGGCTCGCGCAGTCCTTGATGGCTACACGCGGAGGCCTGTGGGCATGAAGGTTGAACTCCAGGGTGACATTTGGGAAAGCCTGTTCCCGCACGCCTTCACGCTGATGGACGAGGTCAGAAAGCACGGGGGCATCGAGCCGTTCTGGACCTTCGGGGGAGGGACGGTCCTGATGCTCCGGTACCGCCATCGCTTTTCCCGTGATATCGACCTCTTTGTACCGGATCCGCAATACCTGGGGTTCGTGACGCCGCGTTTGAGCGAGGCCGCGGAAAGCATCACGAGCGACTATGTTGAGCAAGGGAATTTCGTGAAGTTGGTCCTCGACGCCGGCGAAGTCGACGTCGTGGCCTCGCCCAACCTGACCGACGAGGCATTCGAGATCTGGGAGATCATGGGGCAACCCGTCAAGGTGGAGACCGCAGCCGAGATCGTTGCCAAGAAGCTTTACCATCGTGGCGACCGGGCCACCGCACGGGATCTCTTTGACCTGGCCGTCGTGGTCGAGCAAGAACCCACAGCGCTCGTGCACGCTGCGCCGTTTCTGCTTCGACACGCAGCAGCCTTCTTGGACCAGGTTCAGGCCGGCCCGCCGATCATGCGCGAGCAGTTCGGCAGGATCCAGCGGATTAGTTTCAACAGGAGCTTCGACGAGTGTGTCGCACTGGTGGGGGATTTTCTCCATTCGCTGCAGGAAACCGACGACGCTACGCAGACGGCGCGGGAAAGGCAGCGTCCGTAGGATTCAATGCCGGCCAAATCCACATGTCTTCAATTGCTTCTGGCAACCGCCTTCATCGTGATGGTGGCAATTCTGTCGCGCCACATCTACCTCGGGCTCGAGGGAGCCGACTCGGATCCGGTTGGCTCGCCGCGCGGGACGGTGGTCCCAGTGAATTTCGATGCCGGATCGGAGTGTGAGCAATTGCTCAACCGGTTAGCCCGGCAGGCCAGCGCATCGGATGCAGCCCGTCTTGAGACCGCGCGGCGGGCAGGCTGCCTGCATTCCTAAGCCTTGTGATCACTCCATCGTCCGCCGCCGCAGCATCACTGTACCCGGATCCTGCGGGCGGAGCCGCGCGGTAAGCATGTCGCGCAGGCGTGGCAATCCGATGATCCAGCCCCGGCGCACGACTTCTACATTTGGAACGACGTCGGCAGGATGCTCCTTGAAGTATCGCTCGCTCGCCAACATCAACCGCCGGTTTTCGGCGTCAAATCGCGGCCCCAGGACCAAGGCGGCCAGACGGAAGATATTGGCCTCCCGCTGATCGCTGGCAGCGTCAAGTTCGCCGACCGCAGCGGCCGCACACCGGTCGAGCATTGCGCTTTCCTCATCCCTGGATGTCATCTCGTGAGTCCCTTCGTAGCCAGCGCCTCATAACGTGAGGTAAACCGCACTTTCGCATAATTTACATTATGTTACGTGCGAGTCACATTTAACATTGTACGCCAGGTGCAGATTAGACCGCTAAATGTGATACAACTGTCCCGATGGAACTGGTCGCCAAACTCCCTTTCGCCCTGGATGCGTCCGGCGAGATAGTTTCTGTTCGAGACTTCGCGAGCGGATTGGCGTGCCAATGCATCTGCCCAGGATGTGGCGCGCGGATGGTCGCCAAGCAAGGCGACGCGCAGGTCTGGCATTTCGCCCACCACCGAGCGGAAAACTGCACGGCGGGCTATGAGTCAGCGCTTCATATGGCGGTCAAATGGATCCTTGCGGAAGTACGACGCCTATTCTTGGCCCATTGCGGCGTAGTTCGGCACCCGATCCCTGTCAACGGGCTACGCATCCAGGATCGCAATCGGAACGTCACCTGGTTCGACGTCTTCGAGTACGCGACTACAAACGCGGAAGACCTCGCTCAGTCTTAACTACAAGATCCCGGATTGGGGTACAGCCGACCTTCCGGGACGCCTGGTTAGCCTCGATGAGGTCCTGGTCGAAAAGTCCGACGGCGACATCCGTCCTGACATCATCGGGATCGCCGGTGGCCGAAGGATCTTCATCGAGGTATAGCAGAGGCCGGACTGCCCTCCCCCTCGGCCCGCGCTCGTCTTCCTGGCGGCTTTGCCGCCCTCGACTCGGCCCAGGACAACAAAACGACAGATGAACGTCGCGACGGGTTTGCCAGACGGGTGAAGATCCGGGCGGTTAGTTGCATCAAACGGTGCGGAAGACGGTGGCGCTCAGCCACCATCAGGTTGCGTCAGATGCCGACTGCGGTGCAAACCTGGCCTTGAGTTCCTCTACAAGTGCCTGGCGTTGAGCAGGATCCAGGAGGGTAATCTCAAACGAGACCTTTCCCGAGTCCCAGTCCTTCAGAACGCCAAGTGGCGAGCCGTCGGCGCCGAGCAGACGGTGCTGTCGAGACGTTTCCTTCTGCTTGCGAGCGGTTTTGCTTTCGTATCGCGCCCTCGCCTCTTCCACGTCCCGGCATACTGCGACCTCGTCGCGCACCTTGATCGCCATGACTCCTGCCACCGCAGGGCCGGCAACACGTTCCAGCAAAGTCAGTTGGTACAGCGTGGAGAGAGCAAAAGGGTCTGGTCGCTCCTTGACGGTGTCAAGGACGCTGTCGGAAAGCTTCAGGATGGCCAGCGTTTTGTTGATATTAGGCAAGGACATGCCGGTAGCCTCCGCAATGGCGGATTCGTTCGTGTAGACGCCTTGGTCAATCAGGGCGCGCCACGCGAGAGCATTGTCTAATGGAGACTGGGCTTCGCGCTCGGCGTTTTCCTTGTAGGAAAGCTGATACAGCTGCTGATCGGTGAGTTCCTCATGCACCAGCAGCTTCATGCGCTGAATCCCCGCGGCCTTCAGCGCTTTGAAGCGATAGTGACCGCCGGCAAGTACTCGGCGCCCGTTGCGGATGGTCGCAATACCGGGAACGAGCTGACCGTCTGCACGCATACTCTCTGCAAGCTCATGGACGCGTTCCGGGCGATAGAGACGTCGCGCGTTGAACGGATTCTCGTCAATGAGTCCGATGTCCGCTTCTTCGTAATACGGCTCATTAGAAGCTCGTGGCGCTGCTCTCGAGATGTCCTTCTTCCGGCCCTCTTCCCGCGGCGCAGCGGCACTCTCGTGCGAGAAATCCCCACGAAGGATCTCAGCAGTGGGTTGCGTGTCGTGAGCAGGCTCAAGCTGCTTTTCTGAGAAGCCCGTAGGCTGGCGCTCCACCAATGCTTGCGCCCGCGCGAAACGGTCAGCAGGCGGCGCCGCATTGACTGCTTTAGTGGCTTGCTCCCTCATCTGCTCGAGTCGGTTCTTAGCCATTATGCTGCCTCCTTCTGCTTGGCGGCGGCGGGCTTAGTCTTGGCCGGCCTCTTCGCCGTGCTGATACCCAGCTTCGTCAGCACGGCCTTGGCCAGCTCCTCCACCTCCTTAGTCGCCGCGGAGGACCCCGATAGCCCGTGGACGCTGAGCCCAAACATCTGCGACTCCCCGTAGGCGTTTCGTTGCTGCAGACCGGTGTCCAGTAGCGGGATTTCCTCGTCGCCCTGCAGGATTTCGGTACAAGCCTTGAAGACGTTTCCGCGGCGCGACATCGACGGAATGCAATAGGTCTGAAGTTCCGGGTTCTCTTCCTTTGCCCGCCGCGCCAGTTCCTTCGCCTCACGGCTAGCCCAGACGTTGTCCATCAACGGGATAACCGGGATCAACGCCAGGTCCGAGATATTGAGTGCTGCCCACGGAATCGATGACTCGATCGCCGGCGGGCAATCGATCAGGACAACGTCGTAATTTTCTGCGTGCTTGGCGACTTCGCCAATCAGCTTTTCCCGAAGGGGCGCCAGGCTGATCACAGTAGCCGGGAACGGCTTCTCAACGCCGCCCTGCCCTGCCCAGATCGTGCTGGTGCCTTGCTTGTCCATATCGATAAGTAGTGTGCGAAGGCCGCGCAAGGCGAAGCTGGCCGCAAGCTGCATCGAGACCATCGTCTTCCCGCAGCCGCCTTTTTGATTGAAGACGGTGACAACCTTTGCGGTCATATATTTCTCCAAAAATATTTTTCAAATCTGCAAATTCGACCCCAGCCGCCACTGTAGGACACATCACATCGTATTAGGCGCTTTCAAGCATGAAAGCAAACAAATTCCCACTTGAGCGTTGCACATGGACCACAACCAAGAATTGCATGTGGACGATGAGTCGTCTCGCCTTTGGCGCATAGGTTTAGCGGGGAAGCCATTGTTGTTTGAATGCGGTGCTCTCGCGGGTAAGGCCGAGTGGTTTCACGCGTGAAAGCTCGCAAATTGGCCCGCCTGCAAGCTCCCAGTTGAACCGGATCTCGACGGCGGCTTTCATGCTTGAAAGCGCAGCAGCTCCATCTTGGTCGACATCCACTTTCAAGCGTGAAAGCTCACCATTCCCTGCGGAACTGTTGGGCATGCGGGGTTTCAAGCGTGAAAGCAGGCCCGGATTCAAGCCCTCCACGCAAATTCAGCGTGGAAAAGCTACTCAGGTTGTTCGGCGGAATCTTTGGTCTTTTTGCTTCCAGGCTTCAGCGAAGCGAACCACGACGAGGATTACTACCTGACCGACCTTTCAAGCGTGAAAGTATCCGGCGCAGTCTGCCGCTGACCGTAAGGTTTCATGCTTGAAAGCTTAGTGAGCCATCCACGCCCAGGATTCACCCTGTGGAACTTTCAAGCTTGAAAGTACCGGCCCAGCCTGCGACTGGCCCTTGAGGTTTCATGCCTGAAAGTCGGGGAGCCAACCGTCGCGATATTGTGGTCAAAGCCGCCTCCCAGCGACGCCGCACGTGACGACAGCCCTGACCAACTTTCAAGCATGAAAGCATGCCTAAGTACGGTGGAGCCCTGACGGATGCATTCCGGGTAGCCGACGGAGAAGCTAGGTTGCGAGCTTTCATGCTTGAAAGCCGGCCGAGTGAACTGCCCCTCGACGGACTTTCAAGCGTGAAAGTAATGGGAGCATGCCGCGGCGCCTGGATGAGCCCTGGTTTCATGCTTGAAAGCATCGGGCCGCCAAGGTACGGAGAAGACGGCGGAACACCTCTGGAATTGCGATGGAAGTGATGGACCGCGCAGTAGTGGATGGTAACGCCAGCGGCGCCAAGCTCCACTTTCATACGTGGGTCGTTGGCCGCGCTCTGACCCATGCCAATGAGTTTCAATCGAGAAAGCGGGAACGACGTATCTTTTGAGAGATATATTTTTTATGTCGTGGAGTCTTATGCCGCTTGGCGCGCGTCTGACCAGCGCTTGGCGTACTGACCAAGCTCCAATTTCAACGCCTTGCGAGCCAAGATGGCCACCTCATCCGGCTTCGCCTTAACCTTCTGCCGGCGAGCAGCCATCTGAAAAGTCGTCTCCTTGTACAGGCCCTCGAGGACTTTCAACCGATCGTCAGACCCCAGGGAGTCAAAGATGGCCAACCCCTCCTCGATATCCCTCTCAAGATTTCGGGCGAACTCAATCTCTGCTGTTGGAACCTTCGGCTCGGCAGCGGGCAGGGCAGGCGCATTCCCCGCAGCAACAGCCCGCTCCATTTCGCTCATAGCCCATCCTTCGTTGATCGCTCGCACGAGATAGGCACCTGGTGACTTGACCACACCGACCTTTACCCGATACTTCACGAGCTCGATCGCGGCGCGGATTCTCTCATCCGTGTTCACCTCGCGATTGCTAATGATCTCGTTGATCTGCTTTTTGCTCAGCCCGAAGCCCTTCACAAGCGTCTCGTACAGATCCTTCAGCTCGTGCGGCTGCGCGAAATCCAGAACCAGCTTGCCCTCTGCGTTATCCCGGAGCTTGAAACGGATCGCCGCTACGCGGCGCGAGCCCGGCGCAGTCTTCGTCTCGTATTCGATGTAGAGGTCCGTCAGCTCATTGATTTGAGCAATGTTCTTGTCGAGGACCAACCGCTTGAACTGCTTGTATTCCGTCAGCGATTTCACGGCATCGGCATTGACCCACTTTCGGACATCTTCGATTGGGATCCAGCCGGTCGTGCCCATAAAACGAAGCGAGCCAAGCCGTTCATAAAGAACATAGGCGTACTGGCTCAACGCCGCTGACATGCGCAAGGAGAGATATGTGTAGCGCTGCGGATCCTTCAACTGCCGACGGATCATCTCGTCGACCTTGAACACGACGCGCCCGCCGGTAATCCCAACTGAGCCCAGCAGCGGCACAGATACCCATTGCGGGTCGCCGCCTGAATCCTCAACAGAAACTTGAACGGATGAGGCCTGGCACTCACGCAAAGCTTTCTTCAAATGTGCAACATTGTTCGACGTTTCAAACTTCGAAAGCCATTTGAAGTAGTTGAGTTCGATATCGTAATGTTCGAGATCCGGATTCTCTGATACGGTGAGCCACAAGGCGTTGATTGCTCGCCTGGCCACAAGCGACATCGGAGACACGTCGATCAGGACATTGGTCTTGCGGTAACCGATCTCCCGCGGCGATTCGGTGATTGCGGTAGTGGGCCCCAGATCCTCGCGGACAGCGTTGAAGATGTCGAAGCCTAGTTGCTCCTGAATGTTCTTCGGGACGTTTGACATGGAGAGGGCGCCGAGTACACAGAGTGACGGACGGTAATATCGCTGTAAAGGTGTAATGAGTCAAGTATACGATTGCACCTTTGCGCAGCACCATCGCCAACTCACACCAATCGATGACACCCTCGGGCCAATGCATACCACCATCGACGCGAGCCAGCCGCCTGGAAACCCAATCTACGTGCGACTTTCCGGCAGATTAGGCTGTTGCCACCAACCGTTAACACCTTGCACCAATTACTTGCACCTTGACACCAACTGTTAGCACCTTTTGAGGCCAACCGATTACACCTTTGCGGCCCATTGCGGACCACCTTTGGACCAAATAATGCCACCTTTACACCAATCGTTAACACTTTGCTCGATGTAACTTCTTGATTTTCCAAGAAAAATCCCGGGTCGTATACGTTAGTTGGTATACGTAAACGAAGCTGCTAGCTCTCCGCAAAGATTTGCGGACAGTCAAAACCGACGGTACTTATCCACACTTCTAGCATCCACTGAGGCCCGGGCCAAAACAAAAGCGACCCAAAGCAACAGGGGCAACGGCTGCAACCCGCGGCGGCAGGGCTATGCCGGCTTCTCCGACGGCGCAAGCTACGCGCTCTCGCTTGGCAACCAGGCGATATCGCCAGCCATGTGATGGCATTCTACGGCGGCTTCATGTTGGCGTTCCCGCAGCTGGAGCCCTCGAACAACGGGAAAGGGTTTGGGTCCAGAGTGGCCAAGCAAACCTCAAAGTGCAATCAATTGGGCCGCAGAAGCCATGGTGTAGTTCATTGGTCCGCAAGTAGGCACGGATCCTTGTGGGGTGTCATCGGTTGGTCCGCAAGACAGTTATGGTGTAACGCATTGGTCCGCACGGCTACGTCCGCGGCACCAGGGTTACAAGGCCGCGGCGGGGATCAAGGTGCAATGGGTTGGTGCGCAAAATATCGCAGGCGCTGGCAAATTGGTCCGCAAGCCATCCCGTAACGGAAGACAGAACCGAGCCCTCCGGGCCCCAGTCACCACCAAAGGTGTAAACGATTGGCCCGCAAGCCCTTCAGAAGGGTCTGAGCCGTGTCCTAAGGACACACCGAGAAGCTAAGTACGACCTGAAGGTGCATTCTTTTGGGCCGCAAATCCTCAAGGTGTAGTTGATTGGTCCGCAGTGGGGGGGCCCGAGGGACCAGATCGCGGCTTTGACTGACGATGGTGCAATGGATTGGTCCGCAAAATTTGCGGAGGCGGCTCCTTCCACCTCAGTTTGGCGCTCGTGGACGAAGGGAGTGCTCACTATTCCCGCAAATTTCCCTGCACGCCACCAAACCGATGCACCTTTGCGCCGCACCGCCCGGTTTGCGGACCAAACCGATACACCATACCTTCGGTGCTCTAAACGGCACCTCCGCAGATACTATGAAGGCTGCGGCCCAAACCGATGCACCATCCAAGGCCCTCCCGCCATGCCCCGCTCGCCTGCCCCAAGCACCTCAGCTTGAATGCCGGCCACACCTTCGAATCCCACCCAGCCCACCAACTGCACAACGACGATGTCTGTATCAGGCAAGGCCGACTGATCTAGCGCCTTCAAGCGCGTCTTAGCCCGCGCAAGCGCGTTGAAGCGCACTCTGGCGCCTTGAGGCGCGTAACTCTCACCTCCCAGAGGGTTCAACTAGCGCGTTAAAGCGCCTCCAAGCGCGTTGAAGCGCATAACCTGGCCCCCGAGCTCAGCCTCCAAAGATGTTTGGAGGCCTGGCTGCCGCCGACGAGGCTGCGAAGCTGCTCAATAGCTGCCTGTGCCATGGCCGACGATGACCTTGTCGCTGACGACGGTTGGGCCAGAGGACGGATGAACCCAGTCGCTGCTCTGTCCATCTCGATGAGCCAGGCGCGCGCCTGGCCATGCCCTAATGAACTTCGGCGGCCGTTGGCCTCGGTGATCACGATCGACGCCGAGTCGACCTCATAGATCCGCCCGTCGGGTGCTGACACCCGTCTACCGCGGTACCGCTCAATGAGTTGGGCAACCTCCTGCCGGTCCTGCGCGGCCCGAGCGTCGGCTGCGTGCCTTTCATCTTCTTGGGCCTTCCGAGTCCGGACCACATGGCCATAATCGATGGGCTTTCCGAGGAGCGACTTGAGGTAGGCGAACAGTTCTCGCCCCCGGAGCGGCCCGAGAGCATGGCCGGATGCCGAGACGACGTCCGACAGTCGGTGGCCAGCCTCCCTCGCGAGCCGCATCAGAAGGAAGAGGGCGGACGTCTTAAGCTCTTGATCGCGCACGAGAGGCGCCAGATCAATGGGGACTGCCCGATCGTCAATTTGCACAAAGACTCCCCGCCCGGGATGTTTCTTCGTAGAAGACTGCTTGGGTTTGTTTACGCCACTCACCGGTGCGAGACATGTAGAGCGGGACTGGGACTCATCGTGGCCGGTCGGAGGAGGTTCAGCGGACCCAAGTTGCCTGCCAGCGATCCCGATGAACTGCAGCAACTTTGCGGTGAACCCGATCCGGCCAACGACCTCGAGCTGCGCCCTGGTGCGTTGCTGCCGTTCACGCTCGATAAGCCCGGCATCTTCAAGTACCCCGAGCGCTCGATAGACAGTGGCCTCGCTAATCGCGAGGTGCTGTGCAATCGTTGACTTCTTCATGAAGGCGAGCGAGGTGGGATCGTTCTGGTTCAGTGCGAAGCGGATGAGCGTGGCCAGGACTTGGCGACTAGTGATGTGCAAAGCCCGGAGCCCATCGGACTCGTAGACCAATGCGATCGCTCTGAGGATCCGCTCAGGCAGCCGCCCAGCATCGCACCTGGCTGCCTTGGGTTCCCGGCCATCGCTGACCATCGAGGATGGAGCATGCAACGCACCGCCGCATGCTGTTGTTTTTTGGGCAATAGGAAGCCCTTCGAAGCCTAAATTCATCTTCGATCAACGCGCAAATTTGTGGAGAGAGCATTGACAGCGAAGGGCGAGGCTTCGTAGACTCGAACTGTCTTAGAGGTCAAGTCAAGAGGGTTTCGAAGCCTTCCACCCCTTTGTCTATGCCGATAAAAAGCCTGGAGCGCCAACTCCAGGCTTTTTTTCGTTTAGGGGATGCCTACGGGCTCAACGACTGCTCCTTCAAAATCTTAGTGGCCACGCTACTCAATGAAGCGTCGGGCGCGAATACGATTGACGGTCTGCGGCGGGCGCCGCCATCGGCAATTCGATCCGAGGATTCCTTGCGCGCAGATCGGCAATCACCTCATCCGGCACGTGCTCACCCCGTTCGCAGGCCGCTACCACCAGGTCACAGTGGACCATCGAACGGACTGAATGTGGATTCAGGCGAGGGTTGTCCGCGTGAAAGAAGATCATCGCCTTCGCACCTGCCATCTGGAACGTCCGGAGGTCGCTGTCCAGAGCGCGGTTCAACAGCTGCGTAACCGACGATGCGATCCATTCCTGCCGCGGCGCCAGCTCTAGCCCATTCTTGCCGACTGTCGCGCGATCGTAGATGCGGCCAAGCTCGGAGCGGAGCGCGTTGAGGTCCTGAGCGCCGGCCGGGGCCTGAGCGCCTTCAACGACCAGCATACGGGACTCCTTCGCACCGTTTCCCCTGGTCACCGGAATTGCCAGTGAACTGAGCTCGAAGTCCTCAAGAGGCATGCACCATGCGTCGACATCGGCCAGCCGCGCAATGCGGGCGGCGCGAAGGGCCTTATTGCTTTCGACGTCGGCGGCTACAACGTTACCCGCCTGGTCCAGCAGCCTGTACTCGACCATGTAGCCGCGACGGCCTTGTTGCCAGACCAGGTCCTTCAGGAGCGGGTCCGCTTCGCGGGCAACGTTGCTCGCGTGTTGCATGAAGGTGACGATCGGCGCTGCGCCGAAAGTGTTTAGCAGCAGCCGCTGCGCGCTCTGACGTCGCATAGGCACCTCTGCACCAATCGGCACTTCATATGGCTCAGGGTCAGCCCTCGGGGCGAGCCCGCGGCCGGTTCGCCACGCGTCACTGAGCGCAACAGCCAAGGCCTTTAGCACGTCACCGGTCAATGGGCCACAGCTGGCAATGCGAGCAGGGGTGGTTTCAGATGCCCGGGAAGCGTAGAGCGAAGTGATATCGCCCTGGGTTTGTGTGAAGCACTGGCCCACCCAGTCCGCAGGCAAACGGATCTCTTCGAGGTGTAGTTTGTTACTCATTGAAATTCTCACGCCGCCATCGGCAGCTCTTGTTCATCGGTTCGATGTCGGACGCCCTCGGCCGGCGATTCGCCCCCGAGTGCTCCGCTGAGGGCAGCAATCAGCTTGCCAAGCTCGCCAGCCATCAGCGCGAAGTCGGCATTGAATCTGGCGTCCGCGTCCTCGCCGTTATCCTTCGTTTCGTCTTTGATCACATTCAGAGCCTTGATCTTTTTCAGTCCCAGGGCGCTGGTAAGGACAAACGAGATTCGGTCTTCCCAGGTCATTGCCAGCTGCGTGCACCGCTTGCCGCCGGCAAGGTGGTGACCAAGATCCGCCGCATCGAGGCTATGGTTTGCGAACTTCACGGTAGACTTGCCCTCGCCAGAGTCTTTGAGCTCGGCATCCTGGTCGACAGTGAAACCGCCGGGTGCTTCGTCGCTGGCTAGCCAGTCCGTCATCGCGGCCGCGGGGGACAGGTTGCAATGCAGCGGCGTGGCCTCAAGCCGATCAATGGACCGGAAGAGGGCGGTCACGATGGTGTCGACCTTGGAACCGACGGCGTCGATGCAGATCAGGTTGTTGACGGGATCGATCCATACTGCGGTCTTGCTGCGCGTTGCGAAGGCCTTTGGCAGCAGCTCGCGCGTGACATATTCCTTCAGCTCTTTCAGCTGCTTGCGGCCTACTTTGAAGCCTTGGCGGGCCTCAATCTCCGCTGAACGGGCCGCCAGTGCGTCTTTCACCACGGCACCTGGCAGTACCTTCTTCTCGATGCAATAGCTAAGCAGAACTTGCTGACCCACTACATGGGCCAGCGATCCATCGGCGCGGGGCGGTACCCATCCGCTGGATGCGAAGTCACTGCTGCCGCAAGACGTGAAAGCTTGTTTTCCGAGCGCATTGTTGAGCGCGTCGGCACGCTGGCCGAGGCTTACGAGTCGAAGGACCGTTGCGTTCTTGAGCCACATAGAGGTGTCCTTATTGGTGATGGGCCGGCCACGCCGGCGGTTCATCGTTCGAAAAATACTGATACGTCAAAATAAATGGACCAATTAGAGACCGAGGCGCGGCGATAAAGATCGCTCCGGGCTGGGGTCGGAAAGTACGAGTGGTACGTCGACGCGGCGCTCCTCCGGAGTACCATCGGCGCGACCGTCCTCCAAAATGCTCACCGATCCGATGGAGGGGTCATACATGGCTACATTGAGCTCATCACCGCGGTTGAAATAGACGACGGAGCCTGGCGTTGGTCCGGCGCGGCTGTACGCGCGGTCAAACCAAACCCCAGCGTCGAGTAGGATCTGCTCTGCGTCGACTTGCGTGGTCGCGTGTTGGCGGCCAGCCCATCGGGCCACGTGGTCGGTTCGGCTGCGTGCGAACTGGTGGCGGACGAAAATGGCCAACTGGCTGTTCAAGGCGGTCGCTGGAACACGTACGGTCGGCCCCAAAAGGCGGGTGTCACCAAAGGCTAGGGCACCGAGCCAGTTTTCTCCGTCTGCACCACGGATGAGGCGGCAGACATTCATGGTGTCGGCGTCTTCCACCAGGTAAATGTCTGCCCCTCCACGTTGGCGGAGGGTGTTGAAGCCAGCGCGTGCGAGCTCGAAGAAGTAACCAGGGGTTTGCCGCTCACGATAGGCAACGCGCCACCAGTGGAAGATCTGCTCAATCGTGCGCGGCTGGGCAAAAAAGTGGCCCAGGTCGTCAAACTCGAGATCCCGCTCGTCAGCGAACTCGATCGCTGCGCGGACAAAGGCCCGGTCGGCGCATTGGCTCAGCGCCAATCCGCCATGCGCCCCATCGGGCGGATGGCCGGCAAGCGCTGCATCGAGGATGCCGCGAGCCGAAGGGAATGCGTGGATCAGCTCGTCGATCAGAAGCGCGGTAAGGCTGACAGCCTGGAGCGCCAGGCCGCGCGCGTGCGCTTGCTTTTCCAACTCCGATGCGATTGCCTTGCGCTCGTGCTTTGAGACGCCATTCAGCCCGATAATCTGTGGATCCATGATGTAGACCTTAGCGATTGCAGGGGGCTAGCGCATCCGCGGCCTTGTCGCGACCTCATGATCGTCGTCGCCAGGGCACTCTCCATCGTGTTCCGCCAGGTCGCCAGAGGCCAATTGCTCGAAGATCGCCGCAACGAGTTGCACATCGGTAGCATCGCTCTGAATTAGAGCCTCGCCAGCAACCCGGCGCATCCACGCGAAAAAGCCGTCAGCCGTGCGACCGACCGCCCCGAAGGTATTGGCAACCTCGCTGGTGTCTGGTGTCGCCTCGGCTGGGAGGGCGAGCACGCCAGTCTTCCAAAGCGAGAACGCGTGGGCAGCCGTTTCGCGTGGGTCATTGCACTGTGCTGCCGCCTTATGCAGTCCGCGCTCCGACAGGCACTTTACCGTCAGAGCATGCAGCGGCGAGCCGGCGCGGAACGCGCGGTCAATCGCGTTGTTCTTCTCCTGTTCAATCAAGTGTTCCTGTGCGTAGTGCCAGCACTCGTGATAGAAGACACGGTCGGGTTCCTTCGCACGCAATGAAAGGAGGATCATGCGGTTGATCTGGCTACCGGCGACTTCCGAGCCTGCCGCATCGTAGATCTGAGAGGCAAGGCGGACAGAGGCGACGGAGCCCAGCATCTCGCGGGCGCGGCTAAGATAGGCTTGCTGGTGCTCGGGAAGGTCATCGATCAACACTGCCAGGGTGTTGTGCAGCACGTCGCGGGAATACATGGGTTGCGGCTTCAAGAGGACCTCCCTTACCTGTGGCGTCATGTCAAACCCGGGCACGCTGTGCTCGGGACCGTTCTCCTGGAACTTGACTGCGTTCATCCGGATCTTCTGGTCGCTACCTTTGAGGGCCTTTTCGGCGATTTTCGGGAGAATCTTCAGGTAGAAGTCGTTCAAGCCGTCGCTCTGGCGCTCGTTGTTCCAGCCATTGCGCATGTTGGCGGTGATCCATGCCACACGGCGGATTGCCGGATTCTCAGCTGCCCGCTGAAGGGTCCGGCGCAGGATGAGTCCAGACCAGACTTCGGTGTTCGTCACAAACGGACCCTTAGAGATGTTTGCCCAATCCTGGCGGCGCCCGCGCTGGGCCCAATCCGACTGAATCTCCTCGATCATGAAGAGGTCGCCGCGCACGGTCGTCCGGGCATGGGCGAGGAGGTTGGCGATCTTCTGACCGGGCCGCTCAGGATCCTCCATATCCGAGAAGTGGTGGTGTGAAAAATCATGTGCCTTGTCGACGGATGCCAGCAGAGCGCGGCGCTCCGCGTCGAGTCGGACTACGGCGCCAGGATCCCGCGCTAGGCGATCCAGATCGAAGTCCAACTCCTCCAGCTCGAAGCGTATCTCGTCCATCCGGTCCTCTATGTTTGCCTTCTGGCTGTTGAGGACATAGAGCGTTTCCTGATAGGCGCTGGGACCGGGTTGCTTGTAATTGGCGTACTTGGGGCGCGCAAGATCGATCTCCTTGATCGTCGGAGTGGTCGACACGAGCATCTGCAGCAAATCGTCCTTGGTAAGCGATTGCTTTGGGTCGCGCAACTCCAAGGTAGGGAGGAGGTTTGAATCCTCGATCTCGTTGCCTTTGACGCCTTTCTGAGTGAGCTTTCCGATCAGCGAGATCCACTGTGCCACAGGCGCCTTTGTCTGAGACTTGGATATCTGATCAGCAAGGACGCTATAGAGCCGGGATGATGGGCCGGCATTGAGGTATCGGTAAGGGCTTCTCATAGCAGGTCAGAAAGGGTGGCACGCCGGTTGAGCGTCCAGAAGTTATTTTGGCGTATGATTATAATTGTAAACTTAACGATGTCACCGGTATACGTGTCCAGATGGCCCTTTTGTCCAATCCGACCCTTGACAGGACCGTCTCGCGGCTAGGCCTACGCCGGCTTGAGGAGGCGCTTCTGTGCGCGCCCGCGAGGCATCAGGATTTCCGCCGGGTAGCCCAACAGTTCGCGGAGGTGGCCGGGGCCGAGCGGCCTGTCCCAATGCTGGTGAGGGTGGTTGAGCGTGAGGACGGGAGGGATCCAATCCTGGGGTTCGCGCCCGGATCGAAGGTGCCGCTGAAGTCCCCATTTGGGAAGAGCACTGCGAGACTGGACATCTCGGTCGCCGACGCAGCGGGCGTCCACGCCAGCATGGGGATCTTCGGCGCGGTCTGGGGATGGAAGGACATCCAGGTCGGCGATTTTCTTCTGATCATGGCCCGGCCGGTTCGCTTCGGTTCGAAGCTCTGCCTGGACAACGTCGAGCAGCTCGACACGCGGTATGTTGGCAAGGTGATGCCGATTTACCTCGGTATCCCGGGCCGAGTGGCCGGCAACGCCGTGAACGCCTTGGTCGGACACGTACTGGATCAGGACGTCGACTTGGCTCTGAGTTCCGCCGTCGAGGCGATCTGCGAAGCGTGCGGCCTTCCTGAGGAGCAGATTCTCGAAGCCTGCGAGGCCCCGGACCAATTCGCCGACCTCGAGGATCTGTTCGCCGGATTGCATGCCCCGGCTACACCCGAAGAGGGAACCGCAGCGCTCACAACCGCAAAGCGCATTGCCTGCCTGGCGATCCAGGCTGCCGCGCTGCGTCAGAACGCAAGAGCGCCACACCCGGATGCCCCGATTGGCGGCAGCGGCGAAGGTGGCATCGTTGAGCGGGCCGCGAAGATTCTCCGGTCGCAACCCGAGAAGCCGACCGGAGATCAGGAGCGCGCAACGGCTGGGATCGCGGCGGCCCTGCAGAACAGCACACCGATGAACGGCTTGCTCTGTGGCGATGTGGGAACCGGTAAGACGCTCGCATACCTGGCGCCGGCCGTGGCCGCGCACCAACTGGGCGCTCGCGTGGCCATTGTCGCACCGACCTTCCTGCTGGCCGACCAGATTGCCCGGAATCTTGTTCGTCGCTTCGGCGATGCAGTGGCAGTACAGCGGGTGGAGGCCGGGGGGAAGATCGTCGATCCGCAAGCCATCCTTGTCGGTACCGCGGGGATGACTACTGTGGCGGCCAAGGCCAGTTACACGCCAAACCTGCTCATCGCTGACGAGCAACACAAGCTTGACACCACCACGCGCGAGCGGATGGTCGCCCCGTGGACGCACGTCCTGGACGTGTCGGCCACACCCATCCCTCGAACCATGGCGCTATCGTTGTTTCCTGGCGTGCAGGTATTCACTATTGACGAACAGCCTGTCGAAAAGTCGATCCAAACCCGACTCATTGATGTGGGACAGAGGAAGATGACCGTTGGCGCGATTCAGGCAGCCGTCGCAGCGGGAAAACGCGCAGCGATCCTGATCCCTCGAGTGGGTTCCGTCAGCGGCGAGGGCAAGGAGGGGGACATCACCGCCAATCGCTCCTCCGTCTTAAAGGCCGCCGAGCAGTTCGAGAAGGCATTTCCAGGCAAGGTTGCCACCCTCTACGGGGAAATGAGCGACGAAGAGAAGCGCGTAGCAATCGAGAGCGTAGCGAGCGGACGGACGCCGATCGTCATCGCGTCGACGGTATTCGAGACCGGGATTGACATTCCGGACGTTGCCGTCATGGTGATCCGGGACGCCGATCATTTCGGCATGTCACAGCTGCACCAGATGCGAGGCCGCCTGGCGCGTGCCGGCGGAAGTGGTGAGTGCTTCCTTATGGTCGAGGACTTAGCGGGCCTGTCAGTCGAAACGCGCGGCCGGCTGGATGTTTTGACGCGGAGCTCCAATGGTTTTGAGCTTGCGGCGCATGACATGGTGAGCCGCGGGGCAGGTGAGTTCGAGGGAACGGCACAGAGCGGCTCCACGACCAGCGTATTCAAGCTCATTCCGATCCGCCCTCGCGATTTGCTGGAGAACCGGATCGACCTCACGGTGGCAATTGATCAAGCGGAGGCGCGTGACGATATGGCCAACAAGCGCTTCTCGCAGAGTCGGCTGTTCAATTAAAGGGCCTTGGGCCCGTTCTTGCTCAAGAAAGGAGAATTTATGGTTGCAATAACCTTCGCCGGCGCGCAGCCGGAGGACGTTCAGTACAAGGAGATCGATGCCTCGACGCCGCCGGGGCAGAAGCGCCCGGTAGCGCAGGCTGCGGCGCAGGCGACAGGGACCGACAAGCGCGGCTGGTCGGCCGGCTACTCGATGCTAGACAAGGATAGGTCGATGATCGCCCAGGTCGTCGCCTGGATTACGCGGTTTCTCAAGGCTGTACTCGCGTTCATCAAGCGACTTTTTGGCGACAAATCCGCCTTGGGCGGTCCGGCCGAGGGGGCGGCCACGGAAAAGGCAGGTCTACTTAGTGCGACGACGCCCGCTGAGCAACAAGGGGCAGCGTCCATGAGATTCATGGAGCGCGGCAATCCGACGCCCATTCATGATGGTCCTGGCAACGCCGCCTTCACAGAAGCGCAGCCCCTTGGCGTAGCCGCGGCACAGGCAAATGGCTTTCCCTCGGATGCGGTGCGGCGGGCCGCCGAAGAGTTTGCAGAGCGCTGGCCTGCAATCGGTGCAGAGATGCTCAAGGATCCCGCGGTATTGCAAAAGGCGCAGTCGAAGCTGCGCGAGGGTGGGGGCGCTGACCGCGTTGGGGAATACCTGATGCGACTGGCGATGGAGCATGATCACGAAGCGCAGGCTCAAGCGCTGATCAGCCAGCTCGAACAAAAGCTCAAGGAAGCTGGCATTTCCGATCGAAACAATGGCCTGGGCCTGAACCGGCGCGACCTTGCGAGGATGATGATCTTCGGGATGGAGGAGCCAGGGACGCGGCAGGCACTGATGCCGGAGGCAAAGCGGATCGTGGAAACCTTCCTGCGCGAGCCTCAGCTTGTCCAGCAACTGGCGGCGAACCTTGCCGTCCGCGCCGGAAAGCTGGGTATTCAGCAGATTGCTTCTGATGCTGAGAAGCCTGCAGCGGATGCGCCGGCCAAGCCCACCAAGGGACTGACCTTCGGCCCGCCGACCCAGCGCCCGGCGGGCGGACCGATCGAAGACCCGGACGACGCCTATCTGGCCAACCGGGATCGTGCTGCCTAAAGGCCCGGAACCGGTGCGTGGTGGTTGCCGGGCCGAAGTCAGAGAACGGAATTTGTGAGACTACGGCTTCTCAGAGGGCTTGCTAACTTATCGCGGTCGCTGGGGCGCTGCTCCGCCGCGATCGATGTCCGGTGTAGACTGGTCGCCGCCGTTCAGGTTCCTTGGGCAGAATGAGAGCGGCTGCCGTGCCCCGACGTTGATTGTTCCGAACCACGAAGCTGACATAGTCTATGCAAGATGCCTCCGCACCCGATAACGCACAATCCCAACTTGGCCCGCCAACGGCACCGGAACGATTCGCCGTTTATTCCCGAGGCTTCGAAAGCGACGATCACGCTCGGTCGATTGGGCAGTTCGTCGGCGAGTACGTTCGCGTGTTCAGCCGGCGCTTCGACCTTAGCCACCTAGATGGAGTGACGGTAGCCTACGACTATGCTCAAGCTTTGCGCGACCTCGACAGGGGTTACGAAACGTCGCACCATCTGACGCCTTCTGAGGGTCATGCAGTCGGCGTCGCGATGACACCCTCCGTGCTACGCGATGGCGCGCTGAAAAGCCACATAGTCCTGAATGCCCATTTCGTCGCAGCAATCCTCAACCAGGAGCATGAGGGCTTCCGACTTGCCCTGCACATCATCGCTCATGAGTGCGCGCACGTCGAGATCACGACCACGTTCGAGGCGGCATTCCCAGGCGTATTGCTGCGGCAGCAGTACTCGGACGTGCGTATAGCGTTCCGCCAGCAGGTTATCCTTGCCTGTTGGGACGAATACGCCGCGACTAGTCTGAGCGCTGGAATTGGAGAAGATCCGACAGACGGCTACGAGGACACGTTCTTGAGGCACTTGGCTGAAGCGCGCCAAGTGGCTAACAACCATATCAAGCAGTACCGGATTCATGCCAGCGTGGATCGCGTGCTCGCAGAAGTCTATGGCACCTATGGCAACCTGCTGAAGTTCGCGGCCTATCACCTCGGCAACCTCGATGGGCAAGGCATCGCCATAGCGGACAGAGCGAGAACTGTTGAGGCCTTGGCCGGACATTGGTTCGCGCCATACTTCGTTCAGTTAGGTGAGGCCTGCCAAGCCATTGCTAATAGTTACGGGCGTTGGCCCGATCAAGCACCCTTCGAGGCCATCGGTGACATCGCCGATAATTTGGTGAACTTGGGCGGCGTCCTTTTCCGCTACCCTGAACCCGGCCAGTTGTACATCGACATCCCCTTTACGGCGGACACGATACCTGATGTTGAATAGCACGAACGGCATTCCATCCGAGATGGTTGGCATCGCCGGGTGCCAACACTATGAGTCAACATCAAGACCGAAATCAGTTGTGCCCCAATCCAGCTAATTTCGGGCTACCAGTCCGGCGAAAGTGCTGTAGTCCACCTAATTCCGGGTCCAACTGCATTGACGGGAGCGGACAGGGAACCCTGATTTTGACCTAGACGCCGCCGGGCCCAGCTTCGTCATCGACCGGCGGTGCAAACTGCGAAAAGAACGCGTCAATCTGCTCCATCGTCAACTCGCCCTGGCCAATCGTATTGGGGGTGACCTGGGCGGCGAGGATCTGTTGCATCGTGTGGGCGGACGCCGCCGGCGTCGGGCTGCCAAGCTCGGCCTCGACATTCACTAGCTCGGACATAGCTTCCTCGGAAAGGCCCACAACCGTCGAGTCTGCGGAGCGGGGGTGATGCGCCATGCCCTGCGCCGCCAGCACCGAATCCGCAATCCACCGCGGCGATCCGGGCGATTGCCCCAGCGACTCGCTAGCCTCGCTGTCCAGAATGGCATTGAGCTGCTGATCGGGTGTCATGTCGCTAGGGTCGACCAGGTCATCCAGCCCGCTCGGCCATCCGGAGCCGCCAGCAGGAGATGGCTGAGAAACAATCTCGTCCTCTTCTTCGAACTGGAGGTCTGGAGGCGGGGCGAAGATGAAGTCCTCGCGCACGTTAGCGACGGGCGGCGCTCCGAGTACTTCCGCAACCGGGCGGCGCATGAGCGCTAACGGATCTGGGAGGCCGTGTTCGTCCAGTACGCCGGCAACCGTTTCAAATGCACCCTCCGTCGCCAGGACGGCGGCAAAGTGAGTCACGGGCGCGCGGGCGGCAACAGAATGCCGCTCGCCTAGCAGCTCGTCCTGGGAGATGGACTCGTCAACTGGCTGGGCAGGGACTGTGGGAGCGGCGCCGGGAAGCCCTTCCGCAGCGTAGCCGGCAGGGAAGGTCCCACCCAAACCCAGTGCGTGCTTCGCTGCCAGGTAGAGCACGACCCCTCGCTCCATCGGATTGATACCCTTCTCCACGGTATCCAGAGCCTTAGCTACCTTGCCAAGCGTTTGGAAGAGCGGCAGCACCGGTTCCGACGTAGCCGAGGCGACGTGGGAAAGGTGCGGAACCTGCCTCACATAGCGCATGTAGTCAAGCATGCGCTGGTGTACGTCGATTGAACCGCCGGTACTGGTCGTCCGAATCGGCATGCACAAAGCGGCCACGTCTTCATCGGTAGACGGGGCCACCTGCAGGAAGCGGTTGATGTGAAATTTCTGATTGTTGAGCTTGTTGAGCCAGCCTCCCATATAGAACGAGCTGATGCGGCGTGTGACCCCGAGGGCGTTCATGACGCCCTGACCAGGCTTCATCGTTTGCATCTCGTTGAATGAGACCCGCTCGATCTCCGTGATCGAGGCATTCTCTTCGCGCCGGAAGTTCTGGCCAACCTGTTCAAACCGGTTGTAGACACTCACATACGCTTTGCCGACGATCTCGCGCACGAGCTCCCATGTCTTCTTGGGATCGTCGATCTTCATGAAGACCTTGTTCACGGTGTTGCCAAGCATAGCGCCGGCTTCCGCGGCGCGACTGCCTTCCGTGAGCTTCTCAAGGTCCTGGGTGGCGGCCATTAGCGACAGACCCAAACTGCGTGCCTGGGCGAACATCACGGCGATGCCATCGGCGAAGTAATAACCCAGTTCATCAAGTGCGGCGATATAAGGGTAGGGCGCATTCGTTGCCTTGGAGTCGAGCAACTCCTCGCGGCTACCCTCAAGCTCCGCCCCGAGGTTCTTAGCCATCATCACCCGCAAGCAAGCAATCGTGAGCTTGCCGAGGTTCTCTGCCTCCTGGCTCGACTTCTCCAGGGACGGGATAAGCAGGAAGAGGATCCGGTTGTGGAGCGCCACGTCGATCATGTCGATCTCGGAGAACGCGGAACGGAAGATATAGCCGTACGTCTTGTCCAGCAGGTTCAGCACCGGCATCAGCTGGCCAGTGCGATAAGCGTGCTGCTCGTAGGCGACGTTGTCCTGCTCATTTGATGGGGCGCGGCCGCCGGGGCGAGCTGGCCCACCGGGGGCGGCCCCCGGATCGACAATCCTGTTGTTCTTCTTCAGAAGCTTTTCCACCTGGTAGGCCGGGCAGCCCGAATCCAGATAGTTCTTAATGCCTACATAGCCGTAGGACCATGATTGGTCGGCGCGTTCCTGCGCCTCGTCGTATCCCTCGAGGTACAGCTCCTCGATCTTGGGCAGCGCCAAGTAGTCGATGATCATCCCGACCGACAAGGCGGCGCCCTGGGTGTCGCGCTTATAGCAGAGGGCGGTGATGACCGCCCGCCAAAGCGCGAGCGCCTTCTCCTGCCATCCCTTGCCGTCGCCCTCGGCCTTCGGCAGCAGATTCGCCCCCATCTGAATGATGGTGTCGGCATCGGCCCCGGAAAACGGGTTGATCTTGTTTGTGCGGCGCCGGCGGGATCGGGCGACCTGCTGGGGGGTCTTACCGCCCAACAGGAAGTTCAGCACTAGGAATGAATCGTCGCGACCGAACGCTCGGGCCATCGTGTAGCCGTCGGCAGGGAGCTTGTTGTCGGCTTTGCCGTCCGCGGCAAAGAACCCGCTCCCCCAGCAGAGCGCGTTGTAGAAGATTCCCTTCAGGGTCTCGCTCTTACCGGAGCCCGTGGAGCCGAGGATCAACCAATGCTTGCGCAGGTCGTCGTCACTCAGCCAGCACTGCTTGAACTTCTCGAACGGCGAGTCGGAGCGGACATCGCCAATCAGCAGGATGCCGTCCCCCTTCTTGCCTTCCGGGTCCGTCGTGCCATTGGAAGCCGGATATCGGTAAGGCAGAACGCTCTTCAGGCTCATGACGCCCCAATGCGCCAGCAGAAATGCTGGGGCAACAAGCGGCAGGAGCACCGGAGCTGAGCTGCAGAGATACACAGTTGGGCCGGCAACGAAGAGGAAGTTGGAGGGCTTTGACAGCCACTCTTGCGCCCGCTCAGTCCAAGGGCGTACGTCGGCAATCCGCCGGCTGATTGGAACTTCGTGATGGGACTCGATGAACTTCGTCACAGCGCTCGATGTGGAAGGTTGCGGGCGTTCTGGGCGGCGAGATTATTGATCTCGCAGTACGTGTTGGCAGACGGCGATAGCGCCAAGGAAAGCCGCCGCGGCATGCTCGCGGCCGGATGGCGATCCGATCAATCCGCCGATCCGTGAGAGGTCAGTCTGGCCGATATCACCGGTAGCGATCCCGGAGATGGACCAGTCGATCAATGCATCGCGCCACGTTGCCAGGATGGCGGCCGCCGACGCTCCACTGGGATGCGCCCTTTCACGGATGAGGCTCAGGCTGGGCCCCATTGCTTCGGCCAAGGCCTTGACCGCTGGTGCTCCACCAGGTGAGCAGCCTGCAGTGAGGGAGATGGCGCCGCCAGCAACGTCCAGCAGGATCGCGGTGATTTGCCTGCCGTCGCCTTGGGTTACTGCTTGACGAACCTTGTCCAAGGCGCTTGGCACGAGGAAGCGATCCATGCCAACCCCCGCGGCGCCTGCCATGACCGCGTCAGTGAGTCGCTCGAGTTCGAGGCTCATTTCCGGACCTCGTTTTGCTTCAGGAACACGGTAAGGGTCTCGGCCGTGTCGCCGCCGGTCGCAATGACGCCATTCGGCGCGATGATCGTCGGAGTGCCGGTCAGGCGAAGGTAGTGGAAGAAGAGGTTGCCAGCATTGACCTTAGTGGTGCCATCCTTGCAGACCTCCCCCTTTGGGGTGGGCGGCTCATCCCCCTCCAGAGCCTTCTTCCATGCGCTGACCGGGTCCTTGCTGCATTGGATATTGACGGCCAGGGCTTCTCCACCGGTCTGGAACCCGACGGGAATGATGATCGGCTTATAGCGCGCGGGAACTTGGGTCCAGATTGGCTCAAGGGCGCGACACGCCGCGCAGGCTGGATCCGCCAGGACATAGAAAGGAACCTCGCCGCCGCGCAGTTGGATACCGACCTTTTCGCCCATCGTCCTGAGGTTGCCCAGATCAACGTCATTAAGCTGGTTCCCTGTGACATCCATGTCCTTGTCAGGACCGGACGGCGCGAGCGGCGTGGACTGGGCTAGGGGCTGGGGGAATCCCGGTGACGCAAGTGTGGCAGCCAAGCCCGTGTCCGGCTGGGGAGCGCGCTCATCCTGCTGCTGAGCATTGCCGCGATGCCCCATGGCGAAGACAAGCGCCGCGGTGAGTACTCCGCCGGCGACAAGCCCGCCATAAGTAAGCCGTTTGCGACGGAGGGAACGGCTGATGCTGTGCAATGGCTCAGCGGGCGGAAGGGAGGGCGCCTGCCGCACAGGCGGCACGGCCGCGGCTTGGGTTTCGTACAGCGCGGCCTGAATCTTCTTCGAAAGCTCGCGCTGGATCTCCAATGCCGTTTCCCGGTTGGGTGAATAGAGCTTGAGAACTTCCTTGCTGAGCGGCGCCATCAAGGTAAGGTTGATGGTGTGGCGCTGCTTGTTGTCCATGAGGCCAGGCGTTTCCTCGATCGACACGGCGAAGCCGCTGGTAAGCGATTCCGCGGGTAGGTCTGCAGTGGCGGCTCCGCCTCCTGCAATGACAGCTGAAATCGAAATGATCTTGGCACCACGCTTCCCGGCAGGTAGGCGGCAAACTTCGACAGAATTCGAGACGTGGTTGTGGTCCATGGGCAAGTAAGGGGTCGGTCGTGTATCAGTGATCGCCAGGCGGTGGCGGCGGCGGGGAAGCGTTAATCGCTGCAAAGGCGTCCAGGATGGCTGTGCTGGACGTGTGCCAGGTGTCGGCTTTCTGCCACCAGTCTTCGTTGTCGTCCGCGCCGGCCCGCCAGCTTTCCCATTCTTCAATCAGGCCCTGATGGACGTACTTCGACAGGACGATGTGCTCGAAGGTGTTGTCTTCCCGGCGCCTAATAGGCAGATATCCGAGGCGGGCACAGCGGACTTCGAACTCGGCCTGGCTGAAGGCCAACGCACCTTCGGTGTGTGGAGTCTCGCGGCCTTCCGAGTCAAGCACGTAGAACATCACCCGATCGGTCGGCTTGAGCCAGATGAACGACCAGGGGCCGAACTTGCCGTTGCGCCGTGCCTGCTTCAGCAGGCCAAAGAGGAACGTATATTCCCAGTGATGGATCTTGGCCAGGTTGCGGACGAGGGGGTGCGCCCGCCATTTCTCGAACGTCTCGAGCGCCAGGGGGATCGACAGGTTGGCCATGCCTGTCGCGGAGCCGAACGCCGACAGATTTAGTGCGTCGTAGAGGCGACGGCTCTCCGTGCGACCGGTCGGTCCGCCAAAAGCGTAGGGGGCCATGATGGCAAAGATGACCTTGCCGGCGTCAGACAGCCGGTCTGGGAACACGACCTCCTCGGGCTTGCGCTTCATGTCGCTCATCAGATTGACGATCTGGCGGCCGAGGTAACGCTTCTGAACGAGTTGCTCGCCGCCAACCGCGATAACGCGGTCCGCTTGCAGATGCTGCTCGAGGCGCTCGGCGTGGACGGTAAGCTGGCTGTCGCGGTCAGCGTTCGGGATGTCAACGCTGTCGGACGCTTCGTCCACGACGAGGATGGGCTTGCCACCGGCTCGCGCGGCGCGCAGGAACTCGTCCGGGAAGGTCTGACGGCGCCAGCCGGGTAACCGATCGTCGATCAGGGCCTTCTGGATCTTGACTACCGGGGCGATGTCGGTGAAGACCGTGATCATGTCTTCTGCCAGCCGCTCGGGGGTCATCTTCGCGTTCAGGCGGGACCGCTCGACTTTGCGAACTTGACGTAGGAAGAGAACCGCCGCTACACCGAAGAAGGTTATGGCTGCTGGGCGCAGTGCAACGTTGCAGTAGCTGATCCAATCCAGTAGCCCAATCCGGTTGGGGTATGCCCGGTATAGGGTATAGGTGGCGTTAAGGTCGGCAGGCGTGGTCCCAACAACCGAACGCGGAAGCCAGTGGTACGGAGTCGCGAACAGATCCAGAACGGGGGTGAAGTAGTAGACGACGAGGTGGGAGCCGACCATCCAGATCAACCCGCCGAAGATGGCGATCGTGCCGAGAATGAGTAGTCCCCACGACAGAACGCCGTCTTCTTCCTTCTTAGGCTGTGCCATCAGAACACCCCGCGGGAGAGAATACTCTGGTATGCGCCCCAGACCTTCCGGATGTAAATCTCCTGGTATTTCGCGGTCGGTGAGTGGTACTTGCCAATGGCGCACCAGATATCGCCCCGGCCGGTCCGGCGGCACCAGTCCCATTCGGAGCGCAGTGCGTAGCCCTGGACCATGAGGGCCTGACACATGTTTGTCAGGAGCTCGGACTTGGGAATACCGAAGCGCTCGACCATAATGCGCCCCCAAGACCGGCTATTCACTTGGGCGGGCCCCCAATCTTCGCTACCATCAGTGTTTTGCCCAACGACGCCAATCCGGCCACCGGATTCGACCTTCATGATGGCGAGGAGGGCAACGGCGGGAACGTCATATCGAGCGGCAGCGTCGGCGACGCATTTCGCGGGGATGTGCGCCGGCAACATTATCTGGCGCGAAGCATCGACCGTCGCCCCGACTTGCGGTTGTGCATTTGCGCTTGTCAGGGCCGAAAGCAGTAGCACTGAGCCCGCGAGTGCGGATTTCAGAGGGAAGCTGTTCTTCACTTGAATAAGCGGTGGAAGAAGTCGTCGCGCGACAGGAAGGCGCGGAAGGTGATAAGGGCCCGCAGATCAATCTGAGCCTGGTAGAGGGCACACTGAATCGTGCGCGCTCCGCAGATCAGTGCGCCGAGGCCAAACGCAAAGACGCCGATCAGGAATCCGATAACACCGGGGAAAAACCAAACGACGCCGAACATCAGGCACAGGAACACCCAAGAGGTAGCGAGCATTGCCCACTTTGCGCGCACAACGGCGCGCCGTTGGTCTGCCAATTGCTCAGCGGTCCAGCCATTGCGGGTGAACAGCTCCTCGAAAGCGGTGCGCTCATCATCGGCCTCGATGAGAACCGCTGAGGCGGCAGCCTGCTCTTTCAGTTCATGGAGCCGCTGGTAGGCGGCCTTGATGCCCTTGGCCGCATTCGCTGACTCGGATGCAAGGCGGATATACGGGGCAGCGAGTACTTTCGCCAGGGAGCTGGCAACACCCATCAGAGCTCTCCGTTTTCGCCGCCGGACGGCAGTGTGCGCTCGTCTCGGATGGCAGCAGCGAGCCGAGCGAGGCTGTGTGGATTGAAGAGGGCGGCCCACGAGCGGCTCGCTGTCACGTGCACGCGCATGGCAGCCAACTCCGGGACCTCGTCAATCAGCTTGGGATCAATTTCCTGAACTGCTCGGGCCGCCTCCAGGAGATAGTCACCCGACAGACGTTTGAGTAGCCCGTTCACCTGCTCCAATGCGTGGCTGCGGGCGGGTTCAGGCTGGCTCGCAATCTGCGGCAGCCCGGCAATCAGCTTGTTCAACGCAGCGCGCTCGAGTTGCGCGCGGCCAAGTGGGCTTTGAGTGCCATAGAGCACGCTGGCCACACCGTCGGCGAACAGCCCATGGGTTTCACGCTCTACACGACTCATAGAAACGGCGTCCTTGATATTTCACCGCAGCATATTACTACGAAATAAGAAATGTGGAGGGAATCTTCTTTCGGGAGCACCGCGGGCCGGCAAAATTCGTCATTCGCGCGTACGTGCGGCAAGGTAGGCTGAATCCGAGATCTCCCCTCGCGCGAGCTGGCGCGCCGCGGCTGCGGCCTCTCTGCTGCGTCGAATCTCGCCGGCGATCGCGCTACTCGCTTCCAGGACACGCGCATAGGAGCGGCGCTCCTGCTCGGAGCACTGCATGGGGACGGCCTTCCCCGCTGCGATAGCAGCGTCGAGCCTGGCGAGGAACTCCCGCTCCACCATATCCGGCCCTGCACCGACCGCGAAGACCGAGCGAACGGTAACTCGGGCCCGTGTGGCTTCGTCCGGTAGGCGCATGGCTGCGTGCAGAAGCCGCTCACCCGCGGAAGGAATTGCAGGCGTGGCGACTGGTTTGGCTGTTGGCGGGCTGGGCTGGTGAGGCAGGGGATGGGCGGTGAGTGCCTCAATCCTCTTCGCGCGCGCGCTCAGGTCTACCGCGAGAGGGTTTGAGGGATCCAGCTTCTCTATCACGCGCGCGGCGCGTTGTAGTAGGCTGCGCCTGCCTGGTTCGTCCGCCCCCTCTACCTGTTCGGCCAGCAGTTTGCTCAGGGCCTCCCCGATACCAAGGTGGTGATCCTCCCTGAAGACTGCCGAGCCATGGGCACGAACGTATTCGTCCGGATCTAGGTCATCGGGCAGCAGGAGAAACTGAAACCGATTGGCGGCCGCATAGGGAATGACAAGGAAGAGGGCGCGGAGCATGGCTTTTCGTCCGGCCGCGTCTCCATCCATGATGAAAAGTACATCCTTGGTGTGCGCCAGGATCTGCTCGATCTGGATCTCGGTGAGCGCAGTGCCCATGCTGGCCACCGCGTTCTTGACGCCTTTGGCGGCCAGGGAAAGCACATCCATATAACCTTCGACTACGCAGGCACGCTGAGCCCCGCGAATGGCACTGACCGCTTCATACAGGCCGTAGACGACCTCACCTTTGTGAAAGATTTCGGTTTCAGGTGTGTTGAGGTACTTGGGGCCCTCGTCCCCGGGGAGGACGCGCCCGCCGAACGCAATGGGCCGGCCTTCCTTATCCCGGACGCCAAAAATGATCCGCTTGCGGAAGAAGTCCCAGCGGGTCGTCCGATCAGGGGTGACCTTCTCTTTTGACAGGCCGGCGGCGATAAGGTCGGGGTTCTTTGCATAGTCGCCGAAGGCTGTCTTCAGAAAGCCAAACTCGTCCGGAGCGAAGCCGATGACGTAGCGCCGCGCGATATCGGGAGAAATTCCGCGACTCTCCAAGTACGCGATTGCCTCGGGCGCGCGCGTAAGTGCCGAAATGTACGCATCGGCTGCGATTCGGGTGACCTGGTAAAGGTTCTCGGCCGGCACCGCCGGCAGCTCCTGCTTGTCGGTCGGTCTGGCCTTTACCACCGGTGCCGGCCGGGGAATCGGGTTTGGGGTGGTTCCAGAGTGCGGAAAAGGGATACTGGCTCGCTCTGCCAACAACTGCACCGCCTTCGGGAAGGTCAAGCCGTAGGTCAACTGTGCCCACTTGACGGCGTTGCCTCCCGCCCCGCAGCCAAAGCAATTGAAGAACCCTTTCTCCGCCGAGACGGAGAGGGAAGCCGTGCTGTCATTGTGGAAAGGGCATTTGCCCATCACGGTCGTCCCGCCGCGCCGCAGATCGACCGATTCGGAAACCAGGTCTTCCAGGTTGGTGGCTTCATTGACGCTGTTGATAAAGGCGTCAGTCAGGCGTGGCCGGGGCTCGAAACGAGGCCCGGGCTTGCGGGAGGAGAAGCTCATGTTGGGCAGCCGTACTATTGTGTATCACCATACTACCACGCAACATGATGGGTGCTTGGGCTCAAACCCTTGACACTGCAAATTCATGTAATTAAATTGCGAACTAACATATTGAAACGCAAAATATAACGGCGAGTCCGCCGGACTGTTTTGATCTGTAGGCGAGGGCCTACGGGGACCATCGATGACCACTAATCCGGATCCGTCCGCTCTGCAGCAATTGCGCCGGCAGCTTGTCGCACAGCTCGACCGGCTGCCGCAACGCGACGCAATCGACCTGGCCGATGCCAACCAGTGGATTGACTACGTGATCGCGACAATGCCCCATGAGGCGCCCTGGCACATGACCAGAGCGGGTGGCATTGGCGGGAGCGAGATTGGCGGACTGGTGAGGAACTACCTTGGCCACCGGGCGGACTTCATGTTCAGCGCCCACGATTGGGCGATGGAGAAGCTGCTCAAGAAGGTGCCGACGCCCACGACCCCGGCGATGCTGCGTGGTAAGGAGTACGAGGACAACCATCGGGGCCGGTTCTACCAGCAGTTCGGCACCAATCGGGACGCGGTTGCCTACGGGAAGCTGGCGAAAGCACAAGGTACCCGCCCGTGGATGCGTTACTCGCCCGATGATCTTGTGGTCCTGCCTCGGCAGACCATGGAGACCGCCGCGGGGGAAGTCTTGGTCCAAGGCCGCTACCTTACTGATTACAAGTCGCCGACTTCCGTCGACGAATCCGAAGCAGTTTCCTTCCAGTACACCGCCCAGCTCCACCAAGGCGCCATCCTATGCGCAGAGCAAGGCATACAGATTAACGGCGCGATTCTTTCCCAATTTGACTGGGCCAACTGGCGGCTTCGCAATGACTTTGTGCCGATCCGGCCGGAGCTCTGCGACTTGATCCGCGAGACAGGCGATCACTATTGGGCATGTGTCCTGCGCGGCGAAATTCCGCCCTACATCCGAGCCCCACGCATGGAGATTGAGGACGCGCAGCGCGAGGCCTGGGCGCCCCAAGCGGCCCGGATCGCGCGCCAGCTCGCACTCTCCAAGGCGCTTGGAGACGCGGCAGAAGCCGAGCGCAAACGCCTTGTGACGGGGTTGGAATTGAGCACCAGGCGGTTTGGCGGCGAGCGCCTGGTTTTCGCTGGCGACTTGTCGGTGACAGCGAGCGCATCCGTCAATCTCGAAAAGGCACGCGAGCTTCTCGGCGAAGCGGTGCTGTCGACCTGCACGAAGAAGGCCAGCGGCAAACCCAAATACGACACCGAGAAGATGGTCGCCTTCCTGACGGAGCAGCGGGTTGGGCTCGACCAGTTCATCGTGCCCTCGTACGACAGCTCAAAGATCTACCAGGCGCTGGCCGAGCATGGCCACGACGCCGACGCCGTGGAAACCGAGACGATCAAGTTTGCCGCGGATAAGAACCTCAAGGCCCAGGCGGAAGCCTGGGTCGAATCGAACTTTGCCCCGCTCATTTCTCCGAAAGAAAGTGAGGGCGAGGAAGACGACGGGCAGTCGGAGCATGAGGTGCCCGCCATCCAACGCGAGCGTGCCTAAGCGGCCGATCGAACCCAATCAAGCCCATCATCTCTTCTAAAGGAGCTCATCATGGCATTCAGCCAACGCGGTCCCGGTCAAGGTAAGGTGACCTTTGCAGAAATCAACGCCAAAGAAGGCACCATGAAGGTGAACACAGGGGACCGCGATCAGGCGACCGGTAAGGTGATCTACCAACCGGTCGATACGATCGAAGGCCAAATCAACGGCTTCCAGATCCGCGAGCAACCGAGCAACAACCCGCAATATAAGGACAAAACCGTTGCGACGATCTACTTTGCGGACAACACCGCCGTCAGCTTCTCGCTGAAGTCCGGTGGCGATGCAACCTACTTCGGTGCGCGCCTGGTTGCCAAGCTACTCGGTTCTGATCTCAGCCGGCCGCTGTCGATTACGCCCGGTCTGACCAAGGCCGGCGAGAAGATCGGCGAACAGGTGGTTAAGTCGGATATGGCATGGGTGAGTGTCAAACAGGACGGGGAGCCCGTTGCCCCGAACTATGGCGTCGACGCGGAGGGAAATCCCCTGCAGGGTCTTCCAGCAGCGCCGTTCCACAAGCTGGCGAACGGCCAAGATTCGAACCAACGCGACTACAGCGCGCTGAATGAGTGGCTCGAGGGCGCGACCGGTTACCTCAAGGAGACCGTCGACAAGATGCGAGAAGCGGCGAAGAAGCCGGATCAGCATGAGCAGCAAGGTGCGACTGACGACGACTTTATCGATCCGGACGACATTGCACGTGCTGCTCAGCAGCGCGAAGCCGCCTAACCGCCCTCTCAGGGCGCGGTGATCACAGCGCCCGTTTGGGCCTGGCGCCACCTGGTGCCGGGCCCGTTTTTTCCTGATCGGTCTCCGGTGCACGGAGCCGTAACCTTGCATCGGAGTGCGCGATGTCTGCCACGACCAAGTGGATCGACCTGAATGACCCCGTTGGAGTACGCCTGCGCGTTGCCTCGCTGGATAACCGCCTGCTCTATGTCATCACCGGCATCAAGGCTGGAACGCGGCTATTCAACAGGGTTATTGAGGACCTGAAGTTCCGCTCGAGCCCGACTGGCGCCTACCTCATTCGCCCTTTCCGCGAAGGCGAGCAGGCCCGTCCCAGCGAGTTTCGATCCATCTGGCCGAATGCCGCCACGCGGGTGATGACCCGCAGCGAGTTCTTCATCGACCTCGACGCGGCGCGCCGCACCCGGGCTAACCGTGACGAGGCGGCGAACCAACAGCGAGAGCAGGAGGCCACCGAGCTCGCGCGACTGATCGAATCGGGGCTCTTCCTCGGCCGCAACGCCGACGGCGCACGGATCTTCGAGGACATTACTGGCCGATCCCTGGTGACTGATGGTGGCGCGATGATGCGCGAGGGCGCGGGCATGGCCCCAACGTCCTTTCTGCGCGCTTCGACTGAACGTGACCTGATCGCCTGTGCGCAGGGCTTCCTGCGTGAGGTCAGCCTGGGTGAGATCCAGCGCGAGGCGGACTTTAATCGTTTCGTGCGCGCTACGTTCCCCGACGCGCCCACGGATGCCGCGAGCATGCGGATGGCCTGGAGCGCCATTGAAGCTGCGTTTGTTGAATACCTCATGCGGGAGCATGAGAGTGCGGCCGCTGCGTGGGGTGATGCCGTTCACATCTACGAATCCATGCCCGGGGGGGCGGTCACGCGGGAGGTGGGTGCGGCCCCGGTACCTATGCCCATTGCCTTGGCCACGCAGCGCCTCCTGGCCATCGGGCCTGCGCAGGAGGGCGCCTCGGAACCTAGCGTGCTTGTGCCCTCGGCAGGCAATGGCGCCGGCTTTGCCAATTTGCCGGAGGGCGTGAAGATCCTGGCTGTCCGATCCGAGGCAGGCGGTGCGCTGGCCGAGGCCAACATCCACTGGAACCTAGGCGTAACGTGGGCCGACAGTGTGGACCCGCAGGCGCGACACGATGGCATTCTCGCCCACAACGTGGACTGGCAGGCCGGTACACGGGGTGAAGGCATCGCGGCCGCCGGCGCCCTGTCGGCTTCGCTGCAGCCGGGCTCGCGCGCGGTGCTCACCCTGGACGCCGGCGAGATGCAGTCGGACTCCGGGCGGCTGGCGCCCGAGATGCGGCAATATCTAGCCTCCCTGGAGGTCGTGGGTACCATTGAGTACGCGTTTGACGTTTCGCGCGCTCTGACGCAAGCCGGCGGCGCCCCGAACGGTACCAGGGTGATCGTCTTCCGGAATCGGCCACGGCGTGCCGACGATCGCCAGTACGCGGAAGCCGACAAACTGCCCGTTTGCTTCGACTGGGACGGCGTCAAGACCATCGTCGACGAAACGCTCACCTTGCGTGAGAACGCGCCTGAGCTCGAAGTCGACCCCGACGAGGCCATCAAGGTCGGTGATCTGCGGGAAGAGAACCGCTACCAGCGCCCCTACACCGCCTTCTCCCGCACCGGGGCTGGCAGCACGATGGTGCCCAAGAACCTGCAGGCCTCGCTGAGCTACGCCTTGGCGAAGCTTGAGGAAGAGCGAGGCCAGATCGACGAATTCGTCGCGCACGAGCTGGGCATGGGTTACGAAACCCTGCCGGAGCGATTCTCGCCGGAGCAGATCGATGCTGTGGCGCTGATGATCAATCGAGTCCAGCAGGGCCGCGGTGCAATCCTTGGCGACGAAACCGGGATCGGGAAAGGCCGCAGCCTCAGTGCGCTGGCTGCGTGGGCGAACAAGCAGGGCAGGCCGGTGATCTTCTTCACTGACCGTGCGAACCTGTTCTCGGACCTGGCACGTGACCTGATCGATATTGAAGAGTGGGGCCGTTTCCGCCCGTTCATCACCAACCAGGATGGCCAGATCCTCGATATAGCCGGCGAAGGCCAACTCCTCGCCGAGCCGGTGCCGGCCGCCAGGATGAAAGCGGTCCTTGCGGATAACCTGTCGCCTGAGCAAATCGGGGCCAACATCGTCTTCACGACCTACTCGCAGGTCAATTCCAAGGACTCCCCCAAGGGCGACTGGCTGCTCAACCACTGCCAGGACGCCCTGGTGTTCTTCGACGAAGCGCACGTTGCGGCCGGCTCCGACTCGAATACCGCTGAGCGTGTGCACCAGATCGCGGAAAGCGCTTGGGGCGTCGTTTATTCGTCGGCGACGTGGGCCAAGGCCGCCAAGAACCTGCACATCTACTCACGCGCCTTCCCGGAATCTGTGAATATTCAACAGGTTACTGACGCGATGAACCGCGGCGGCGAAGAGTTTGGCGAGGTGTTCTCGGCGATGCTGGCGCGCGACGGAGGCTTTATCCGACGTGAGCACGACCTGTCCAAGATTGACTTCGTGGTGGAAGTCGACTCAATGCGGACGGACCGCAATACGGCTGTGGCCGGCCAGGTCTCTGAAATCCTGGGCATGATGGCCATGGTCTCCGGCGAGATCGACCACCTGTTGCAGCGGGCCAACTCGCAAACCAAGTCATTGTTGCTGGCTGCGCAGGCGGCGCGTGAGGGGATTCGCAGGGCTGAAGCAGCGGAGGAAAAGCGGGAACTGGAGGCGATTGATGCGCTTGAGGAACGGATTGTGCAGTGGAGTGCTACGCGCGCAAATACCGCAGCCCAGCGTGAAGCAGCACAAACTGAGCTGGCAAGCTTGCTCGCCGCTCGCGCGCCAGCGGACCCACCGTCGCAAGAGGAATTGGCTGTTTCGGGCCGCATTGATCAGTACGCGGCGGGGCTGGAGGAGACCGACGCCACCTTGGAGGGACTGCGCGGCCAACTGGCACAGGCAAAAGCGACAGCGCGGGAGAACGCACGCACACGCGTGGGCCGCGCGCGCGCCAGCGCCACCCAGGCCGCGGGACGGCTCTTCGCCTCTCGATTCGGTACCGGCGGCGCCATCTATCAGGCGATGCGCCGCACCCTGGCGGCGCTTTCCGCAGACCATGCCATCGAACGGTCCCTGAAGGCGATTGAATCTGGCCGGCGGCCGGTGATCGTCTTCGAAGACACCGGCGAAGCGATGGTGCGTCAGCTCATCGAGGAGGAGACGCTGCGGATGCAGCGGGTGGCCCAGAACGCCACGCAGGAAGAGGCTGGCCAGGATGCCGAGCTCGTCAATCAGGCGACGCGGATCCTTGACGAGCGGATCCGTGCGCAGTCGCAGGTCGATACCATCCGGATGCCGACGCTGCGCGACCTGATGAAGGCGCTGGTGAGCCGCCTTGGCGCCATCCGGTCGTTGGAGGTCAGCGCGGACGATGAGGATGGTCGCGGCGCGCGGGCCGATGACGACCAGGATCGCCTCGGTGGGTTGGCCATTGCGGATGTCCCTGGTGTTACGCCAGATCAGCTCGCGGCGTATCGCAACGGTATCGAGCAGATCATGGAGAAGGTCGCCGCGTTGCCGGAAATGCCGATCATGCCGGCGGACGTCATCCGGGTGGGGCTGGAACAGGCTGGGCAGCGTGTCGGCGAGATCTCTGGCCGCGGGCTGCAGCTCACCCCGATCGACCCCGCCAGACCGGCTGGGCTTGCCAAGATCAGCAAGCGTGCACGGAAGAAGACGGACATCATGCGTACGGTCCGGGACTTCAACTGGGGCCACCTGGACGTGCTGACGATCAATCGCGCAGCCGCCACGGGTTTGTCGCTGCACGCGTCGCCGCGCTTTGGCAACACCCAGCAACGCGAGCTAATCGAGTTCCAGATTCCGGAAAATCCGACCGAGCGTATTCAGTTGTTCGGTCGGGTGAACCGCTTCGACCAAGTGGTGGCGCCTCGGATCTCTATCTTGACCACTGGCCTCTATGGGGAGATGCGCACCCTGATGATGCAGAACCGCAAGCTTGCGGGACTGTCGGCCAACATCCGCTCATCGCGCGACAACGCCGCGCTGATCGAAGATGTACCCGATCTGCTGAACCGGTTGGGCGACGAGGTCTGCCGTGACTACCTGCTCGAGAACCCAGGAGTTGCCGGGCGCATGTCCATCGAGCTGCGCAGCGCCCAGGACGCTGCCGGACTGGCCAACAAGGTCACGCAGCGCATCGCCCTGCTGTCGCCGCGTGACCAGAAGAAGGTCTACGACGACCTGTACATGGCCTACGAGGACGCGGTGATTCAGAACGAGATCGCCGGGGAAAGCTCCGGGATCAAGGACAATGACTGGCGCGCCCGCACCGAACGTGAAGTCCTGGCATGGGGAACCGACCAGAACCTCGAGCTTCTGAGCGCATTCGACGGCCCGGTCTACCTGCGCGACGTTGCGTATGAGAAGGACTATCAGCCGCTGCAGTGGGCGCAGCTCGAGGCACGGATTGCGGAGCAGATCGCCGTGCTCAAGGACTCCGACCGGACCGGTCGCGTGCCGGTGCGTGGCGTGGTGCGTTCCATGACCGCCCCGATGCTGCGTACCCTTGACCGCGAAGCGGCTGGGAGCGGGGCCGAGCGGGCAGAGCAGTTCGCGCGCGCCATCTTTGAAGAGATCCTCGACGAAATCCCGGCGGAAGCGATCCCCGGCACCGAGGAGGAGGCAGCTGGCAAGCTGAAGGGTCTGGCCTCGATTGGCGGGAAGATGCTGACCTTCGGAGCTCGCGTGCCTGGTTCCGAGATGGAGTTGCGCCTGATGGCGCTGATGTCTCGCTCCGGCGAAACCGCCACCATCTGGCACTCGAACCCGGAGGCCGCCCAGATGGAAGGCAAGCCGGCCGGCATGCAGTGGCGGATGAACGTGAAAGCGGCTGTGATGAGCGACGGAGAGGCCTGTGCCGCGGCTCTGCGCAAGCTAAACACCTGGAGCGCCGATGACATGCCCCGCGACGCCTGGTGGGTCGAGCGCTTCCGCCGTGAGTGGGGTAACGATCCCAAGTTCGAGGCGCTCACCTTCATGCCGGCAGCCCGCAAAGCCGCCGAAGTCCTGGAGGCGAAAAAGCTGATTGGCTTGTCCCAAACCAAGTTCGGGACGATCGAGGAAGCCTTGGCCGACGGTGAGCACAATGCCGTCAAGGAATCCCATCAGCGCAAGCTATTTGCAGAATCGGTGCTCCCGTACCTGACTCCCGGTACCCAGATCTGGGTGCGGGAGGAAGAGGGCAGCAAGTTTGCGCACTTTTTTGCTGACCGCCGGATGGTAATCGTGGGCGTCGACATGCCTCCGCCCAATGAAGAGAGCATGCTGTCCAAGTGGCGGTTCCACTTGGCCAGCCCTGGCGAGGAGAAGCCAGTCATCCTGTCTGCTTCACACTTGCTGCGCCGTGCCGGCGCCGCCCCCGAGTTTCCGCGCATTCACATCGACGGTAGCCTGTTCAGCCAATCCAAGCGCTACGAGTTGCGCGATGCAGCGCGTCGCTTCAACGACTTTGAACCTGGCCCGGTCCGGATGACACGGTCGCTCTTGGTCGGCAACCTGTTCCAAGCTGCTGAGTGGGCGGCTGCAACCAAGAAAGGGACGGCCATCACCTACACCGACGAAACGGGGCAGCGTCATCGGGCGATCTCCATTCATAAGCGCGGGTGGGGCGGGGAGTCGGAGTTCAGCGTCATGTCGATGCCGCTGCGTCTCCACCAGAAAGGCATGATCGTCAATCTTATTGAGGCGGCTGTAAGCGGCCGTGGGGACCCGGATCACGTGGATTCCGGGCGCGTTTATGCCTACGTCTCGTTCAAGTCGGCGTTGTCGTCCGGCCAAGTTGGTGCCAAGAACGAGAACTGGTTCAACATCGATCTGACCAACAACCGCATCGAAATGGACCTGGAGAAATCCGAAAAGGCCAAGTTTGTGAAAACGATGCGCCAGGCTGTCGAGCGTGACCAGAAGGCCTGGGAGGCGACGCACCCTGACCAGCCATATCCGATCACCCTAGCGCTATCGGCGTCGAAGACCGCAAAATCGGAGAGCCGAACGGTGATGTATATCGGACTGCCGGAGACATGGGAAGGCCGCGAACGCCTGATCCACGCGATGGTAAAGAGCCAAGGTCTGCAGCTCTATGTGTCCCGCCGCAACCGAGGCTCCTTCCGGACTGCCCGCCTGGCGGAGCAACGCTATTACGAGCAGCTCGTCGGCCCGCTGGCGCAGGAGCGTGCCGCGCGCGTGGCGGAGCAGGAGGAGCGCCGGCAACAGGTCCGGCAGTTGCTGGCGGCCGGCGTGGAGGCGGGTGCCGCCGCGCACGAGGCGCAACTGGCCCAGCCAGTAGCCAATGCAGAGGTATTGGACGTTGTGTCCGGCGAGCCGTCAGCGCGACCGGTTGGTATCGGTGATCCCTACGAGGAGGCGGATCAGGCTCGGGTTGTCGCATCCCCGCGGGAGCTTGGCTAAGCTATTATCTTGTGGGGTAGAATATGAAAACGAAATAAGAAAAGGAAACACCGTTGAGAATCGAGCGCCTCTGGATCCCTGAGAAGCCGAGTGTCGGCAAGGACATCGTTCAAGCCCTGGTCCGAACAAAGCGCGCCCGGGTTCTCAACGCGAGATCCGCAGCGGCGGATGGATACTTTGCCCTCGACAGCGGCGACGTCATTTGTCCACTGTTCGGGCATATGCTGACCATGTTGCCGCCGGCGGCATACCTGACCAAGGAGCAGAACGCCGGCAACTACTTCGACTTCCTTCCGCTCGTCCCGCAGCCATTCAAGTACGAGCCAAAGCCGGATGTGGACGAGAAGGGCAAGGCGCATCCGCCCAAGCGCTTCAATCTGGTCGGGGAACTATCGAAGAAGGCTGGGCAGATCGTCAATGCCTGTGACATCGACCGGGAAGGGCAACTCATCTTTGATGAGATGTTCCTCTATTGGGGTCTCGATCCGGCGGGCAGTCGATTCCTCCGCGCCAAGATCACCTCGAAAGCGGAAACGGACCTCGACCGGTCGGTCACCACCCTGGAAAAGAACGGCTCTGAGCACTGGGTTCGCCAGCGGATGGCCGCTATTGCCCGCCAGGTCATGGACTGGCTGCTCGGCATGAATGGATCAATGGCCTATCAGCAGCTCACCGGTGTCAAGACCATGTCCGTGGGACGCGTCCAGTCGCCGGTACTGGCCATGGTGGTGTTGCGGGACCTAGCGATTCAAACGTTCAAACCTCAGACCTATTTCGTTCCAGTTGTGACGTTGGCCGACGGGACGACCCTGCGCTGGGAGAAGCGCAAGGACGCCGCGGGCACGGCGGGGTTTGACGCGGCAGGGCGCCTCATCGACAAGGCCTTGGCGACAGGCCTGGTAGGAGCGATCAAGGCGGGCGCGCGCGGCTCCGTCGCGGTGGCGTCCACGACGGTCGAGCGGGAAAATCCTCCGTTGCCCTTCTCCATGGGCCGGCTGCAGGCGACTGCCTCCAAGCAGCATGGACTGTCTATTGAGCAGGTTACCAAGGCGGCCCAAAATCTCTACGAGAAGCACAAGGCGATCACCTACGTCGGCACGGACTGCGAATACCTTCCGACCGCAATGCATGCGGACGCCGGCAAGGTAATCGAGCAACTCGCATCTGTGTTTTCGGGCCCGTGCGCCAAGGCGAACCCGGCCCGGAAGTCGCGCGCTTTCAACGACGAGAAGGTGGACGAGCACTTTGCGATCATTCCGACCGGAACTTTGCCGGCCCTGTCGGACGCTGAGTACGCTGAGCGCGCCGTTTATGAAACCGTCGTGCGCCGTTACCTTGCACAGTTCTATCCTGCCTATGAGTACCAGAAGACCAGTCTGGTGGTGATGTTCGGTCCGGATGAGTTTCGCGCATCCGCGCGTCGAGATTTGGTGCTCGGTTGGCGTGAGCTGGAGAGGCCCGATGCCAACGAGGCGGAAGCGGAGGCGCCTATTGGCAGCCGAGAGCTGCCGAAGCTGGAAGTCGGTCAGCAGATCGTATCATCGGGCGTTACCCTGGAAACTGGGCAGACCAAGCCTCCAAGCCGCTACGACGAGGCGAGCCTCATGGACGACATGATCTCGGCGTACAAGTTCGCAAAGACTGATCGAGACCGTGAGCTGCTTAAGGATACGCAAGGTATCGGTACATCCCGTACTCGGGGGCCGATTATCGCGAACTTGCTCAAGCGTGGATTCCTTTTGTCTACCAAGAAGGGAAAGCGGCATGAGATCACCTCCACACCCTTTGGCAAGGAGACCATTGGCCGGCTGCCGCCGTGGCTGACGGATGTGACCACCACTGCAAAGTGGGAACTCATGCTGAGCGCAATTGCTCGGGGGGAAGCCGACATGCAAAGCGTCATCGAGTCCCAGGTCCAATACGTCAAGACCGTGATCGAGCGTGCAAGGATGCAACTCGCACCCCAACGATTTGCAGCGAATGAAAAGGGCGCCGGGCCCGCAAAACGGGCGGCTTAAGGCGCTGCCCATCCATACCGACCACTGACATTGGAGAAGGCTGTGCACGACAGAAACAACTCTCGACCGCAGGAAGGGCGGGCAAAGAGCCTGCTTAACGACCTTCTGTCGTCCATGGCCGGACGGCCGCAGGAGCAAGCAATGTTTACCGCCCTCTTTGTTGACGGGAAGCCCTCCGCGGCCGTCCGGAAGGACTTGAACCTCTCCGAACAGGAATACCAGGAGCAGCACCTGGCAATGATGCGTCGCTTCCGCATCGCGAAAGAAGTTTCGGCGTAATAGGAGACACCGAAATGAAAGCCGCTATTCAGAAAGCCTACGCGCTGGACACGCCGCCGGAATGTGAAGCTGCCGGCCTGGACGCATGGAGCATCGAGGGCGCAGCCCGTTTCGCCAATCGCCTGTTGTGGTCCGCCCTGATGGACGTCGTAGCCGTCGAACAGGCAGGTGCCGCCGGGCGCCGGATCTCAGCCGAGAAGCAGGAGCTCGCCGACGACGCTCGCGTGTGGATTGCCGGAGCCCAGGATTGCCGGGTGACCTTCGACATGTGTGTCGAGCTCCTATTTTCTTCGGACATTCCCGACCTGGCCGGTAAGCTGCGCGAGGCCATTGAGGCCGAGCCCGCCCGGGTTCTTACACTGGTGGAAGACGCTATGCGCGAAGCCGAGTACGAAGCGGCAAGGTATAGCTTCATGCAGCGCACGCCTGTCGACGACGCGGAACCACAAGCGAACGTAGATCAGGTGCAAGCGGCTGATTCCGGCAAGGGTGATCAGGTGTCGAGCTCTGGCGCCCACGAGATGATGATCGAATTGCCTCCGTTGCCAGTGCCGAACACGATCGAGGTGCGGGTGCTCGCCGGCGGGCAGTACCTGCTGCCGCTGTTCGATAGCGAAGAGGAGCTGGAGCATCTCGCCGGCGCGGATGCCTACCGGTCAGCTCCATTCGAGCGCCTGCGAGGGATGTGATATGGACGCCCTCAGCGACGCTAAGGCCGAAGTCGTGGTGCCGATGCAGCGGCATTGCCCGTATCGCTTGCTTGCGCGGTATTCGGAGCGAATGTCGGTCCGGTTCCATATCGGCGACGCGGAGATTTCCGCTGCAGCGGTATTTCAGCCCGAATCGTTTGGCCCGGTGGTCGCCATTGAGTCGGAGAGGGTTTGGCAGCGGATGGAGGGCGGGTGCCACGACGGTGGCACCTTGGGTATCACCCTGAGTGCAGATGAAGAGGCGATGTTTGGGGTCAACGCTTCGTTTCCTGCCATCGGGACCGATGTCGCTTCGACCATGCGGATTCTCGCAATTCTGGAGGGCGCAACCAGGGTGTTCGGCTTGTCCGCCGGGGCGGACCTCGATCTTGCCAAACATATCCAGGCGTACGACCAGATCAACTGGTACGCCGACGGCCTCCCTGCAATCCCAATGCCGCAGGACTTCAACCCTGACTTTAGGCGCGAAGCCGGCCCGCCCCGCACGGAAAAGGAAAGCCACCATGCCAGCGCCAACGACAACGAACATGAGCGTACCTGAAGGTGAGGGCAGCGGGCGGCTTGGCATCGCTGCATCGGCAATCGCCAAGATGGCCAAGCGAGGTCTAGTGCCGACGGGGATGCCGTCGGCAGACCTGGCTGCAGCGACCGGCGTTGAACTCGGAAGCGGGCTTGCCTCGGACCCACCGGCAACGCCGATTGTGCGCGTGAAAGGAAAATCTGCTCCGGAGACGTTGCCGGCACTGAACAAGGACCGATACGCGCCCAAGGCTACGCCCTTTGGGGCAAGCGTGTTGCCGCGCAAGGAACTCCAGATTACAGCGGCTGCAGCCAAGAGCCTCACCCAGCTCGCGGCCGCCGTCTCCCTGGATCCGGGTAGTGGCCCAGAGGTGCCGCGCGAAGTGCGAGTCGCCGCGCTGAGCAAGCTCGTTGAGGGCGCGCACGTAACGGCGGACAGGCTGGCGCGGACATTGGTCGGCCCTAACCGCAACATTCCCGACTACCTGCGCGCGCGGTTGCTTCAGCAGGCCTGCTTCTATATTCATGACCAGTGGTCCAAGACCGGAAAACTCGATGCCGAGCCGCTGTTGGCTCTGAGCGAAGACATCTTCAGCGGATTTGTACCGGCGATCGATCAGCAGGTGGTCGATCTGTTTCATCACGCCGCGGACTATCGAAAGGTAGATGAGCGGGAGGTGGCGCGAAGCCGGCTGCAAGTGTCGGCTACTAAGGCGGTTTGGTCGCTCCTGGACGATGTGAACACCGTCAGGATCGTCAAATGGGATCCAAACGCACAGCCGGATGCTGTCTTCTCCTTCAGTCGCTCCCCCGAGAACGTCGCGTCTGATTTGCTGACCGGGGTACTTCAGATCGTAAATGAGAACAAGGTCGAGGTCGCGGACGTGGATATGGCCACCTCGTGGATGCAGGGGGCCATGGGGCGGGCGTCGACGTTGGTCGGCGCCGAGTACCGCTTGCTCACAGGCCGAGTACTGGACAACGCGCATCGCAATGAGCTGCTGAGCCAGCAGGCGCTGGCATCGGCCACCGGCCTCTATCAGGCGCTAATCGAGAAGGCGACGGTACGTGCTCGAAATGTCTTTGTGAAAGTAGAAACGGAGGCGATGCAAAAGCTCGATGTGCAGCTGTTCAAGGAGTTCGTGAAAGACGCTACTCCGGCCAAGCAAGCTGCCAGAAACCCGCGCCGGGCCGCAGATACGAGCCCCGCCGCAGATAAGGAATCAAATCAGGACCATGCACAGCACAAGAATCAATCGGATCAGGCACAACGGCCGTCATTTAATTTTCGCCAGCGCGGTTAGCTTGGCAGTGGTAACTGGGGTCGCCCGCGCTGAATTCGCCGACCAGTCGTGCGCCGACTTGGAATCGGCACGGCAGGCGGGAATAAACCGCGAAACCGAGAAAATCAACACATCCGATGAAAAGATTTCAGAGTCGAGCCAGGCGGCACAGAAGTGCATGCTGGATTTCGGGATCGGGGGGGGCGCCAGCATCGGAATGGGATCGACCATCGACGGCATCCTCAACGGCCTGGTGAAGAGTTTGCAGTCGTCCGCATGCGGCGCGCTGTCGAGCCGCAGTATTCCTGACATTACTCAGATCGCAAAGAATGCAGGCACGACCGCGACGAATGCGGCTACCAGCGCTGCGACGTCCGCGGTCAACTCGGCGAGAACTGGGGCTACGCAGACGGTCACGTCCGCTTCCGGATCTGGCCTTAGCGGGCTCTGGGATCGATTGAGCGGCGCACTCGGCCTGTAAAGGAGTTCTTGGTATGAAGTACAGACAATCGGCCATGAAGGTGTGCGTCGGGACGGCGATGGTGATCGCCGCCGGTCCTGCGTCTGCTGTGATGGTGTGCAGCGTTGATGTCGTTGGGAAGATGCAGATCCTCGACCGCATCGAGGCAAGTCGGGATTACGTGTCAGACCGCATCGACACCATGCGCTCCGACATGGTTAAGGCAATCGGTGAGCAAGGTAAGCTGCTTGCCACCCAGGCAGCAAAGGCCGCTGACCAGGTGAGCACGGCAACTCGCGGCTCTGCAAGCGAGACCGAGCGCAATCGTACCCAGAACCGCTACCCCTCAACCCAGTGCGGCGTGATCTCAACAGCAAGGGGCGGGGGCGGTGGTGGTGGATCTTCCGCAGGTACCGGCGTGGGCGAAGGCTCGGCAGCATCACCGACTGCCAAGAATACCTACAGTCCCCGCCAGGTCACGGCCGCGGAAGTCGCGCGCAAGGAGCAGTTGCCTCCCTCGGACCCGAACAAGCAGGCGGCCGACATTGGTATCGGATCGTGCGGCACCTTTGCCGGCGGTGGATCAATTGGCGACCAGGTGCGGCGTTTCCTCTGCCGCGGCGCCGGCGTCAGCCCCTCGAACAAGAACCGCTTTATCGACGCAGACATTCGAGCGGACACGCTGTTTGACGGCCCGCAGCAGCTGGGCGCTGAGAAGCGCCGCCTGACACTCGACCCCGTTGGCGACGAGGGTGAGGCGTTGTCTGCGTATCTGAACAATGTTGGTGATCCGCTACCCCCGCGCATGGTCGGCGCGGAGGAACTGAAGACGCTGAACGGCCAGGCCTATCTTGGTCTGAAAAACATCTATGAGGCAAGGATGTCGCTCGCGAAAAAGCCGGCGAATGACTATGCGGCATGGCTGCTCGCGCGGACCGGCAACAAGGCTGCGGCGCAGCAGATGACCAAGGACGCGGACACGGGCGCGTGGGTTCAAAAGTACCTGGACACGAATTTCCCGAGCTGGAACGCAAAGGGTGTGTCAGATGCTGACTTGTTGAACCTCGAAATCGAGAAGCGGGTCGGCAATGAGGACTGGTACAAGCTGATGACCGCTGGCGGGCCGGAGATTCAGGCGCGGGAGCACCTCTACGTTGCGGCGCTCGGCAAGCGGATCGACTTTCTGGCGCTGCAGGAGCAAAAGCGGACCAATGTGCTCCTTGGCCAGATCTACTCTGCGTTCCTGCAGCAGAATCTTCGGCCGGTGCTCCAGGGCTACCTGAATAGCCTGAAATCGAACGCCGCTGCGAACCGATAGTCGCTTTATCAAAATACCACCGAAGCCATGCCCGCCGAATGTGCGGGCATACCTTTTTCTAAAGGGGAACGACAATGGATCGCTCTATCTGGCGCAAGCAGCCGATGCTCATGCTTACGCTGGTGCTGTGCCTCGTGCTTGTCGCGTGGTCGGCACAAACGTGGGCTCAGTCTGTGGGGGACATGCCGACGTACGGCCAAATCGAGGCCGCTGGGTCGGGAGCCGACGATAAGGCTCGGAATATCCTTAACAACATGCTTGGCGACTTCGGACAAAACCCGTTCGCCGCTGTTGGCCCTCCCACTGAGTTGCTCGGCAGCATGTTCTTCATCTTCAATGCTTGCCTGTTCGTCGTCGGGGCGTCCTGGGTCGGCTACCACGTCCTGTCAGGGATCGCCCAGACCGCGCACGAAGGCGAGGTCCTCGGCAAGCGGCTGAGCTCGCTTTGGCTGCCCATCCGTATGACGATTGGTGTTGGGGGGATGTTGCCGGTGTTTGGGGGCTTTTCACTCGCGCAATCGGTCATGATGATGGTGGGGATTCTCGGGATCGGCATCGCAAACTTGCTCTCCAACACGGCTATTGACCGTGCGGCCGACTTCGAGGCAATCGTCCCGCCACCGGCGATTGCTCAAGGTGTCGGGACAGTTGGCTTTACTGGGGAGCTTGGCCGTGAACTCTTTTCGATGCACGTGTGCACGATGCTCAGCAACGACTATCGGAGCAAGACCGGCCAGGCAACGCAGGAGATAACCTTTGACGGCACCAAATTGGTGGCACCGGATTCATGCGGCAGCGTCACCATCGTCACGCACGGAAATGGCGCTCGATCGGGGTATAGCTTGGGTGGATTCCGCAATGCTGCAGTGGACTATGACAAGATCGCGGCAATTGCCGCCAGGACAAACCAGCAGTATCCAGCGATGCTGCAGTCAGTGAACGGCAGTATCCAGCAGCTGGCAAAGGCGTGGTTTGATATCTACGCGGCGGAAGACGGTCAGACCCATATGCGCATCAACCCCGTGCCGACCTACCCGGACATGGACGTGGCGAAGACCATGATTGAGGCGCAGAACCAGTTTCTGACGGCCGTTCGTGGCGACCCGAAGGAAGACCACTCGCTTAAGGATCGGGCGCTTCAGAATATGAAGCAGGGCGGGTGGGCGACCATTGGCTCCTGGTACAGCGCATTCGCGGAGATGAACGCCGCAATTCAAACCGCCATGACCCAGACGACCTTGCAAGTTCAAGGCGCAGAGGAGGCGCTTGCGGCCGCCGGAGGCCAGCGGATCGAGTCCGTGTCCGATGGGCTAAAGTCACTTGGCATCAAGGCGAACACAGCGGTGGCCAGCCGGGCGGGTGATTTCTGCGACGAGCCGGGCTTATTGTCGAGCGTGAGCAACAAGGTTGGAAACGCTGTCGGCGCCGGGACCGCGACCGGTAACTGCTCCGTCGGACAGTCCATCATCATGGCGATTACTAACGGTGTGGCCGCCGATTCTGGTGGAACCGGGATGGTCAACCCGTTGATCGCGGCCAAGAATCTGGGAGACTGGTTGCTCGTTGGCGTCCAGGGTGCATACTTGGCGTCCGCAGTGGCACGAAGCACGCCGGTGGGCGCCGCCGCTGAAGCTGCAGGGCAGGTCGCCTCTGAGAGCCCCGGCGCCAAGGGGCTGGGTGGCAAGTTGCTGAAGCTGAGCGGCGGAATCTTCGGAACAATCTTGGCAGACTTTGCTGGGATGGCCCCGATGCTGCTCGGTGCGCTGATGGTGATCGGGATGGTCCTTTCGTTCTATGTACCATTCATCCCGTTTATCACCTGGTTCACCGGCTTGGTGAGCTATTTCGCGAGCTTCATTGAGGGCTTGATCGCGGCGCAGATCTGGGCTTTTTCCCACCTTCACGCAGAGGGTGAGGGTCTCGGCCAGCGGACCGAAAAGGGGTATCTCTACATCTTGAACATGCTATTACGGCCCGGCCTGATGGTGCTCGCGTTCTTCTTCGCTTCAGCGACGTCTGTACTGGTGGGGACCCTGCTGTTTCAGATGTTCGGACCGGCGTTGGCTAATGTGCAAGGCAACTCCGCCACCGGCGTGCTGAGCATCATCGGTTTCTTCTGCATCCTCTTGATGCTGCTGATCCTGATGCTTCAGGTTCTATTCAACCTTATCTACGAGCTGGCCGATCGGGTGATCGCATGGTTCGGGAGCGGCATGGAGGCGCGCTTCGCTAAGGAGCTTGACCACAAGATTGAGGGGACAGTGCAGAGCTTCGCGCGTTGGGGCGGGCAAGCCGCAAAGATATCTGGTTAGTCCTAGTGAGAAAGGCCCGCGATGCTCGCGGGCCTTTTTCGTTGGAGGGGGCGACCTACCAGCAAGGTGCTTCGGAGGTGGTCATGCCCAGAATGGAAGAAGCCCCATAGCGGGGCTTCTCTGTGCGTAAAACTTAGGCGTCTAAGTAGAGACATCATCAGTGGCGAAGGTGAATGAACCAAATCAAGGCCCGCAGGGTGACTATCGCAAAACCAGTCCAGCCGCATATCTTTGCCACAAGGCCGGGAAAACCGTGCCACAGGTACTTTTCAACCTCGGCGATCGGCTGCCCGGCAGCGACCGGATGTTTGGCAATCATTGCCGCCAGGTCCTCGGCGGCACTAACGGGATAGAAAGCGACAAGCGCAGCGGCTATGTAGTAACCGGTCTTTTCATATCCGAGAAAGCCAGCTATGGCCGCCAGCGCAAAACCGCCTATTATGCCGAGCCGAACTATCCACCCGCTAGCGAGACTGAAAACGCCGGGGCCGAACTTGTACGCCTTCATGTAAAGAGCAGTCGTCACTAGGGTGAAAATGCAGAGCGCGCACCCCATCACCTCAAGGTGCGCGGCATTCAGGCTCGTTACATTACCGGTGAGAAGCGCACGTGCAAGCTCAAAGGGTACATAGCCCAAAGCGAACACCGAAAATAGCGACGCGGGCACCAAAGTAGCCATCGTCAAAGTGCGGGAATTCAATACGCCCTGGACTGCAGCAGTCTGGGCCGCTACCACGCCAGGGCCGATAGCAGCCATCACAGCTGTAAAGGGCGCCAATCCCTTTTCAGATAGGTTGTGATTAGTGAACTTCATGGTCTTCGTCCTGTTATCCGGTGCCCAACGTCGGTGCGGGGCATCCGATTTAGCCCCTCGGGTTGAGGGCCGATTGTTAGGCGGTCTTCTGGCAGTAGGTTTCCGATAAAAATGTCGTTCTTCTAGAGCCATGATTCGATGATGCCATGTCAAGGGGGGGACCACGCAAATCTTTCTCACCTTCCTCTTCCGGCGGCCAAAGGGGAGTTAGACTCCAGTCGGCCGGAGAGGTATATTTCGCAGTAGCATCCAACCCTATAGGATATTTGCTATCCCGATGATCTCACCGACTCTTGCCCATGCCGGCCAGCAACAGCAATATCTCCAGCGCCTGGAAGCCGCGGTAACGGCAAGCTCAGAACGCCTGGCCGACGAAATGTCCGGGGCCTTTGCGGACATCGACTTGCATCTCCAGTCCCCGCGGCGGGTGAGCTGGGGCGCAGACTGCGAATGGCTATTGAGCGGGTTGCAGAACAGCTGCCGCACCGCCTTGGACCTCCTCGTGTACGCTGGCCACCGCGAAAGGAAGGAGGCAGAAGCGACTCAACGCCGGATCATGACCATCGTGCACCAGGCGAGGGTACAGGCCCAAGCCGCCGGCGACACGGTCGCGCCGATTGTTGCGTCTAGCCGGATCACATCACTGATTGCCGCTGCCAAGGAAAACAGTGCCTCAATCTACAGCGATCTTCGGGATGCCCGTGCCCGCTTCGGCGAACAGGAAAGCCGCCAACGCTCCATGTAAGCAGCTTCGCTGAGCCGGCATTCCTCGGCTCTCTTCACTGGCCGGCGCAGCCGGCCTCCCTCACGCGTATTCTTCTAGGCCAGTTCGCTCCCAACGGCGGCAGTCAGATTCACCGGTTGGGGAGGCGCCTCCAAGCGCGTTCGAGCGCGCCCAAGCGCTTTCAAGCGCTTTCAATCGCATTTAAGCACCCAGCCGTCACGGAGGCGCAGAGGCGTGGCGTCCGACTTCCGCCATTCAAGCGCGTTCAAGCGCTTTCAAGCGCGTCAGTAGCCTTGCTGCTCCGACCCTTACCCAATTTCCCCCGAAATTCCCAATCGTGTCCTTTACAGTGCTGGGCCCTATCGCCCGTGAATTCGACCGGTGCGCCTGGGAGAAATCGGCCGGCGCGGTTCAATACATCAACGGCGCGGTTCAATACACCACCGGCGCGGTTCAATACATGGCGCACGGCGGCTTTCCACGAGTACGGCTAGGTGATTGAAATAAAAAGGAAAAATGAGTGTCATTAGCTCTCAAAAAACTCACATATAGCCGGGAACTATTTCACATCAACATCACATAGCCAGTTTCAGGATGGCCTTGGCCTTCAGCGATTCGTGCGTGATAGCAGTGGTGGCTTTGGACCGGGGATATTGGCGAGTGGGCGAGCAAATTCAGCGGGCTTCCGAGGTCCCCACCGGCGCGTAACGGGCGAGCGGGCACCGAGTTGGGCCAGGTTGAGAACGCCTGCGGCCGGAGGGTGAAAAAAGTTCACATTTGTGCGATAACAAAGATCACATATTCACCATACGGAAAACGCGCTTCACATCACCCGTATAGAATACTCGACGGTGCAACTGCGACCTTCTCAGACCTGATCGAAGATGATTGACCGTAACGACAAATCCGAGGGCCATTACAGAGCCGAAATGAACGATGGAACTGCAGCGGAAGGTTCCTATGAGCGTCCGAAGATTGGGTTAGAGGTTGCACTAGCCATGTTCAAGTCTCCCGCGGAGAAGGGGCAGATCCCGAGCTACGTTCTGTCGGAGATGTCTCATCGAGCGGGTGGTCCTGAGACAGGGCTGGACCGATATTCTGAAGCCGGTGCCAAGGAGTTCGACCCGGCAGATGGGAAGACAGGGCGGCGGCCGCATCCGGTCAGCGCGACTGCCGGCACCGCCTTTGGGCCCACGGTGCAGAGAGTTTCTGACCCGATCCTTATTCGCTACCGGGAGGCGGTCGACTCGCTGTGGCGGCAGGTGGTCGCCGAGGATGAAGACGACGCGAGACACCGAGCTGTCGGCCCGTTGGAGATCGTGGATCTACTGCTGCGTCGCGTACCGGAACTGCGGCCGTCGACATGGAACACGAGCCGTTCTGCGGTGCTCTACTGGCTGGAGGGGTTGCCAGACGACCCCGAGAAGATGCAGGCGAGGGTAATCTTGCTGGCAGGTTGCCCGAAGGATGGATTCAAGGGTCCCAAACCCGGGACCACTGCGACGCGCTACTCCTCGAAGTCCCAACGCAAACGCACTTTCGCAAAGCGGGACTTCGACCGGTTGCTGCGGTACCTTGACCGGCGCGCCGAGGTGTCATCCAGGGAAATCAGCGTTGGCTTGTTGGTCGGTGCCTGGTTACGAGCCGGCTTGGCTTCGGGACTGCGTCCAGTTGAGTGGGTCGGCGCAACTTGGGCTGATGAAGAAAAGATCTCCCTGCAGGTCAAGACAGCAAAGCAGCGACGGCAACAAGCCGACTGGACAGCGGGCCTCGCCCGACTTGAGGTCGAACCGGTGAGTGAGGTGATGGAGCAGGGGGAGCCCAAATACCGCTTGGTGTCGATAGACGAAAGCGACAGGGCGGCCGTTGATGATTTCATGATGACACTGCGCCGCCTGATGGATGCTGGCGAGGAATTCGATCTGATTTACATGCGGGCACGCCGTTATCTATGGAGTTCGTCACGGGCGGTGTTCGGCAAGGATGGCCCTAAGTTCACGCTCTACCAAATGCGCGGCCAGTTTGGGGCAAATCGAAAGGCAAGGCAGGGAGTCGCCGCTACTGCGGCGGAAATGGGTAATTCGGCTTTGAAAGCGAGTTCATATTATGGCAAGGCCATATATGCCCATCGTTCAGGTCGCGGTGGCGGAGACAAACCTGCTGATCGGCAGGCAGCTTCGGATAGTGAACGAGCGGGGAACTTGGAAAAGGCTAGTGGGCGCGAATAAAACTGGGCGCGTAACCGGATCATTTCTAGGCTGTTCCGGCGACCACTTTTCAATTCGGCGAGACAGCGAGTGAGTGGGGCAGTTATTCGCTCCACTCGGCGGTGAATAAAGGGGCGGGGCGGCCCTGGCTTCGCTGAAATCTTGGTGCGAGGACCACGGAACTATTCAGCAATAATCGGGAGCCCCCCGCTCGAGATTCCCGGCTGCGGGTGGGCGCCCTCCCCCGGCCGCGATCCTTAGTGGGGCCGGGGATTCCGAAATCAGGCGCAAACTTCCGCAGTTTGCTCCGGTTTGCCGATCATTTCGAGCAGCGTCCCCTCGGAGTAGGCGGCGTCGAGACGTTTCTGGATACCATCGCGCATCTGCTCGGGCGTAATGTCCTGCCCGGTTCGAGTCCAGCTCGCAACCGGGAACAGGAATCGGTACAGATGCAGGCATAGTGGGTTTGCCTTGCTCGGCGCACCGGGCGGCGCTGAGCTGGTGGCCAGCGCCGCAGCTTCCTGGTGCGACTCCTGATAACGACGGATCCATTCCGCCTTCGCTGCGCCCGTCTCGGCATCGTAGTTCTTGCCGTAGTGCAGCCCGACCCATTCCGCGACGGCATCCTGGTCAACCGGTTCGACGCTAATACCCTGGATTTCGCACACCATCCGGTAGAGCCGCCCGATCCAGTCGACCGCGTCACCCCCATTCATCTCTTCGTCGGTCAGCACCTGTGGCCAGTCTTGCACAACAGTTTGCGCAGCCGCGGCGAGTTTGCGCAGCGCCTCCAGCCGCGAAGCTTGAACGACGGCCCAGCCAGACGTGCTGATACTGGCGTGTTCGATCTCTTTCAGTTCCATCTGTGCCTCCACAAATCGTTTGTTGGTGGAGTCAATCCTATGGATCGGCCGGGTACCCGCGCAAACCCGCACGTATCCGACGCACCTGACGGTGGGAACCTGATCCCGCTGTGAGTAGTTGCGCCCCCGATCGTACCGATGCCGACGCTGCCGATAGGGCTGCACGCCGAGCAGCGCGCCCAGCTCGTGCACAGTGACTTCGGGTACTACGGTCTGCGGGGATGCAGGGGCTCCTCAGAAGGCGAAGTCGAAGGGGTCAGGTTTGGTGGACAGCGTCGATTCCGATGAGGCCGGTTGGCCGGACCTGTTGCAGCAAAGGATGACCGCATCTAGGGGGCCGCGCTCTTGGAAGCGCTACACGCGCTTCCGCCAAGTAGTGACCGTGTCGAGACCTGACGCGAAGCGAGCATGTTTCGCAAAGACTGGTTGCAACGAAATATTTGCAGGGTTTCCGGCGCGATGGGTAGTCTGGGTTTGCCGATTAAGCCACCGGGGAGTCCCCATGCAACCTACGTACCAAACCCAGACCTTCGCCCTTGTCAGCTTTCTCCTGATCGCTTCGACCGTGGTTGCGCCATTGGCGGCATACCTCGGTAGCCACTTCAAGCAGATGCTTGGCGAGGGTGAGGCATTCGAAGGCGAGCAAGCGGCCCACGTTGTTTCCGCCTTTCTATTGGCGTTGCTGACAACGGTTGGGTACTGCGCCGAGGCCGTCGCGCCGCCGGCCTGGGTAGGTGGGTTGTGCGTGGCCACTGCCTATTCGCCGGTTCTCTGGATGGTCGCACGGGCAGTCCGCAGTTCCCGCACCACCTCCACGCGCCGACCGCTTGCGGCGCTCTGATTCGTCGGGTGGCCCGCTGCGGGCGGCACCTCCCTCATTCAGACAAGAAGATACCTGCGATGACAACTGTATTCGAGAGCCACGGGCTGGCGTGCCCGAACTGTGGCCGTGACGATGACCTTCGGGTTTTAGCCACCTCTGTCGTACAACCCATGCCGGGCGGCGTCACCCTCCAGGGCGGCTACGCATGGGATCCGGTTGCCGACATCACCTGCGACCACTGCGAGCATCCCGGCTCCGTCGCCACGTTCAGCGGCAGGAAGGCCCACTTGGTGAACGAGTTGCGCAAGCTGCGTGACCTCGTCGAGAGGACGATGTGGGACCACGTCTACAACGAGCGGGAAGGGATCATGCCCGGCCCAGACTGCGAGTACACGGCGGCGCTTACCGGCATCGACGCGCTGCTGGCAAAGCCGGCGGTCGTGGATCCTCAAACCTGCACGTGAGGCTGATCGTGAGCGAGACCTCCTCAATTCGATGCGCCACGCCGCGGTGCGTCAGCGAGATCCAGCAGTTCGGCGAGCGATACCACTCCGTCTACCCGTTGTCCGTTGCGCCTGACCGGGTTGCGGGCGCGACCGACCATTGTTCCCGGTGCGGGGGCTTCCACGTTGCCGGAGCCTGGCGTCATGTGTGCAGGTGTTGCGGCACTGAAGTCCAGCCCGGCGAGCTACGCGGCTTCTTTGTCCCCCATCGGTGCCCAGCCTGCGATGCCGCACTTGTGGCGGAGCAACGCGCAACGGGGCAGATCTGCCGAGGCTGCAAGACGGTGATCGCCTATTGCTGCTGTTGAGCGTGGCAACCGGAAGCCGCGAAGGCGTCATACGCCGCTCGGGCTTACCAAGGCCAACGCGTCATCGCCCGAAGCGCACCCACGTTTGCCCCTCATGCGGCTGGTGTGGACTGCGCGCAAGGATTCGAAAGTGCCCGCACTGCGGGTTCTGGCACCCAAAACCACAAGAGGATTGAGAAATGGACAGCTGGCTGACCCAAACGACCATCGAAAAGTGGAAGCTGGATTGCCGCTTCAACTATGTGTTTGAGCGCGCTGACTACGGCGGCCCGTATCTGGCGTAGTGGATGACTTCGGCAACCTGATCCGCGTTGGCCAGGTTCTCAACGCCTAACAACATCAAGCCTGCTGCGGCGGGCAAAGTAGTGGGCCATGACGCGTTTGTGGACATGAGCAAACGTGCGGTCGTGTTCCGCCTCACCGTGGAGAAATCCGATCCAGGCGAACTTTCACGTTCGTGAAACAAGCCGGAAGGCCTCCCCCAAAGACAAAGCCCGCGCGATGCGGGCTTTGACATTTCGGGGGGCGATGGTCGCCCACCAGCATGCGCCTACAGGTAACCGCCCACAAGCCCCCCCGGCGCCCTCCAGCGTTTCGCGCAGCCAGTCATCGAGGTCGACGGGCGCGTCGGGATCGCCGCGCAGCGCCAGCGCCTCGGCGAATGACGCGGCGGCCTCATTGCCTTGGATTTCGGCGAGCGCGGCGCCAATGGCAGAGACGCGAGCGCCGGCTTGGCCTGAGAGCGTCAGCGCGTCATCAATGGCGGACGCCCGCAGCGCGCCGCGCATGGTCGCGTGCGCCGTCTGGTGGTAGCCAGTGGCGGTGTCCAACGCGGCCAGCGCCTTGGCCGCGCGGGTGCGGTAGATCTGTGCGTCCATGGATGGCCACTCCCCTTGTGGGTCTAGTCGTGCCTCGCGGTGCCGGCTTGCATATGGAAAAACATACCATACGAAGCACCATATCACCGGCGCGTCAAACCCGCCCTTTCCCTTTCGACAGCACGGGCCGCGTGCGGCGCTCGCGTGCGTATTGTTCGCGGCGTAGCTGGCGCACGTCATTGGGCGGATCGTAGGGTTTGGCGCCACCGGACGGTCGAACTCGCGCGCGCGGCGCGGGCTCATGGGCACGGGCACCACCGGCATGCCCGACGAGCTGGCCAGCGGCATGGACAGGGGCGGCAATGGGAGCCGCAAACCCCAGAGGCAGGAAACCCCAAGGGTTTGCGGGGTTCCACGGCAGATTGGTAGTTTGACTGTATAAAGTCGCCAGCCCGAATAGCCGTTACGTCAGGGGCGGCGATCCAATTTGGTCAACAACAAGAAGAAGATGAACAAGAACACGATCTGCTCGGCGGTGCTCGCCACAACCGTCTTTTGGTCGGGGCTCGCCGCGGGTGGGGCCGCCGACGCTCCGCCACCGCCTCAAACCCCTGAAGCCTCTTCCTTCCGCGCTCCGCAGACGAGCGTGCCGGAGCCGACCTATGCGGTAGGATCGGGTCACCTCGCGTTGTTCAGGGCAGTCAACGCATTGCGCCAGAAGCTCGGCGTAGGGTTGCTCGCGCAGGACATGGCGCTCGACGCCGCCGCCCAGGCGCACGCGGCCTATCTGAATACGCACAATGTGGCGCAGCACAACCAAACGCCTGGCGACCAGGACTTCTATGAGGCCACGCCGCTGCTGCGGGCGCGCAAAGCCGGCGCCGCTGCCTCCCAATGGGTGGGCGAAGTCGTCGGAGCGGCACGGGGGCCGGACGACAGCGAGATCGGCCTCAGGTGCTTCAACCAGTGGTATCACACCGTCTACCATCTACAGACGCTCGTGACGAACCAGGAGTCGGTTGGCATCGGATTCAGCGCTACGGGGGCGTTGGGGTTGAATCTGTGCGTCTTGAACTTTGGAACGCAGGCGGCCGCGCAAGGCCACCCCATGCCCAACGGCGTGCCCTATGGAGGCGGTCAGCACTTCGACGCCGGAACCTTCGTTACGGTGCCCGGAAATGGCGAGAGGGATGTACAGGCGGGATTCAATTTCGCAGGCGAGTCACCTAATCCCGCCCCTGACCTGCCTACACCTGGTCGACCGTTGATGGTCTATGCCAATGGCGCGCTCGCTGAGGTTCTGTCCGTGACCACATTCAAGGTTGTAGAAAGCAACGGAGCGGAGGTGCCGGCGCGGGTTCTTGTCTCCCAGGCCGCGAAGGCCGGCGGGTCTGACGGCGTGGCCGACGGATACATTCGCAACAACGCGGTCTTCCTGCTGCCGATCTCGCCCCTGGCCGACCGGGAGACCTATACCGCCACCTTCTCGGGGACGCGGGCCGGAAAACCGGTGAGCTTCTCCTGGTCGTTCACCACGGGCGCACTGGGGTCAGGGGCCTAGCCACCGTCCGGTAGGCCGGGGCGGGGGGTAGTACCTGGACAGGGTACGCCGCCCCGAACGGTGGTGCCGCCCCCTTTGCGCGTCACACCTCCCAAGGCAGCGCCAGGCCGGCCGTTTCGCAGCCCTCTCGCCGGCCTGTCCACATGGCTTGATGCTCCTGCCGTCGGGGCAAAACCCCAGCGAGATTTGTGGGGTTCCGCCACTGATCGATAGGCTATACGTATCGATGATGAAACCAGGGGTGATACATGATCGAACGAAATCGCCACGCAGCAGGGCGCATCAGCAATATGGCGTTCGGGGCCGCGACTGTCATCGACGGCTTCGTCCGCGTCCTGTCTTTGGGCTACCTGCACACCAGGTTGCCTCTAAACGTCGCGAAATGGCAAACCCGCGCAGTCATTCGTCGACTCAAGGCTCGTGCCGCCAGCCAGTGACCGGCTTGCTCGGTGGCTGGACCGCGCCGGTATCTGACCGTGCGCGGGCGGATACAACAGGGGATGAAAATGAAAGAGAACTGGATCGTGGAAGGTATGGATGGCAACGCATGGCTGCTATTTGACGAGAACTCCGAGACTGAAGCCGGCGCACCCTACGTCAAGGTGTATGGCTCCAAAGAGGCTGCCGATGACGTTGCCGCGCGTCTGAATAAGGGCCAGCCACAGTAAGACGTACCAGCTTCTTCCGGGGCACTGGCCACCATAGCGGAGAAAGGCAACTGAAATGACTCACGAACAGATGTACCAACGGGCGCTCGCGGACGTCGCTAAGCGTCTAGGTGGAGGCGCCTCTGTAATCGGCACATTGATGTTCGATGCCCTGGTGGCACGAGAGATCCTGGCGGTCATCGCCGCGAACAGCGAGAACCCAGGCTACGAGAGGGCCGGCGCCCTGGCCACCCTCGCGCTTTCTCGCGAAACGCCGGCGAGCATTTAGACGACTCCGGTCCGCGACCGGGCGGAGCACCCCCAACAATTCCGAAGTGAATACGGCGGCAGGTCCGGCCGAGGTTCTATCGCGGTGCTCGGGGCAGTAGCGAGTCGATAACCTGCCTGCCGCAGTCCCATACCGGGGCGGCCTGTGGGCAGGCCCACTCACCCAACGGGCGTACCTTCGTCAAGTCGCCTGACCTCCTTGCCCCAATCGCGCGGGCCGTGCTTCCCACGCAAAGCGCTACCGGGTTTGCTTGGTTCCCCAACAAATTCGTAGTCTGGCTTTATCCAATGAGCCAAGAGGCGAACGATGCAAACGCAAACCCCGGAACAACAAGCAGCAATGGTGGTCAGCTACCACATGTCCGTTTCGTCGGACAACGACGACCTCGACCGACCCCGGTACGCGACATTTCGAGGCGACATCTGGGAACTGCGCCGCGAGGTCGAACGCCTGAGGCGTGCCTGTGCCGACAACGGCCTCTATGCGGTTTCGATTCTGTATCCAAGCCTGGCTGTCGAATGGCACGATCCGCGCTCGGAATTCCGGATCGAATCAGATCGCCTTGTCGTCAATCGGATGGGCGATGTGCGGTGGGAAGGCCGGACGCGCTTCGCAGGCAACCGAATGGCGACCGAATACACCGCCTTCTCGACACTGACAGCACTGGCCAAGTCAGGCGAGCTGACCGTTTATCAGACCGAGGACGTAAAGGGCGGCGTTGAGGACGCGGTCCTTGACGCCGCAGAGGGATAGCTTGGGGGCAGGGCAAAGACCGAAGGGACGGGCGAAGTGCCCGCCCCGCCACCAAATCCACTCTTCACCAAACCGAAGCAGAATCCACACGGAACCGACACCATGACTACATCGACGCAATACCACTGCGGGAACTGCGGCTGGCGAGGCATTGAAGCCGAGATGCTCCGCATTGACGACATCCATGACCGTGTCTCGACGGGCGAGTTGATGGCTGCCGGGGAGTGCCCCAGTTGCAGCGATCTGATCTCTGTTGCCGATGAAGACGTGCCTGACTACACGCTGGAAATCGTGGCAAAGATCATGCGGAAGCGCGGTTGGCTGGTTACCCCGGCTGAGACGGAAGGAGCCGAGACGGACAAGTTGCGTGTTCGCATCGAAGCTGATCTAGAGCGATTGCGCCAGGTTAGCCAGGAGCCAGTTTTGATTCGATATGGGGACCAGGTTCAAGTTGAGATTCGACCAAACACGGACGATGACCGAGTGACCGTGGTGCATGGCAGCCTCGGGTTTGTCGTCGCGAACTACCAGGACGACGGAGTCGCAATTGATGTGGCCGACGGCGGGGGCGACATCGTCCAGACAATGACGGCGACCGAGTTTTGATATTGGGCGTGACTGATTGAGTGCAACCAGGCTTGTTTGCTGACTGGCCTGGCTTGCAGCCGACGGGGTCGCGGGCGTTCGGCTATGGCAGCGGTATATCGAGGTTCGTTCCAACCAGGTGAAGCTCCTCGGCCATGTAGCGAACGATCTTCGGCGGGGAAAACTCGACCCGATTCTCGGACAGCCAGGCTTCCACAGCCGCCTGCAGTCTGTTCATCAAATCAAGATGGAGCGCGGAATTAGGCTCATCCTTGGCGTCCAGGGGGCTGGCCGAAAGTACCGTCTGCAGTCGCGCTACAGCACTCTCGACTTCGACCACCTTCCCCAGCTCGACGCCGCGTTCAAGCCCAGAAATCATTGCAGAGAGGACCGCGCGCGCTTCGAACCGGGCGAAATAGGAAGGCGATTCCGGGTCGATGGGCGCCGTAACGACTTGCTTCCTGCCGCTGCGCTCTGAGCCGGCGTGCATCGCGGCCTTGCGCGTCGGATACCCGCCAATCCAGCGGCCTGATTCGTCCTTGTAAGCAAACTCTTCGATCACGTTTTTGCTCCAGTGGTCATGACAGCGGGACGAGCATACAGGATCGGATGCACCTGCGGAAATGCCGCACGCGCGTGAAAGTACGGCGAGGATTGGCCAGCACCTGGCCCCGGACGGCCGCCGAGCAGCCACAGGCCGCTGAGTGACGGTCAACCATATTTGCGGGGTTCCCTTTCGCTTCAGTATGGTTGTCTCAAAGACATCGAGAGCATCACAGAGATCAGACATGACAGCGCAAATCGCACAGTCCGAGATCGAGCAGTGGGAGGCGGAACGCAAAGCCGACCGCGAGTGGGAGAGGTGGCGCAAGCGAGCGGCCCGTCGGCTGCCGGATCTCGCGTCGCGCGTCTTTGCGCTCAATGGGAAGCCGTACAACGGTAGCGGGGGTCACTATGCGATGGTTGGCAGTCTCGGTCGAATGATTACTGAGGTGGGCGATCCCACGCGCTCACCGTTCGAACGCAAGCAGCGATGGGCCAATCGGCTTATCACCCAGGTCGCCTTCGAGGGGCTGCATGCGGATCTGTGCGAGGCAGAGCGCAGCGCGATGGTGATGGCCGATAGCCGGGCGGGCGGCAGCCATGCATGCTAGTTCAATTCGGCAGCTCGCCAACTCGATGCAGTGGCGGATGGCAGAGGCGCTACGGGAACGGGACGCGGTAGCGGCGGACAAGGTGTGCGCCGACCTCCGAAGGCTCAGCGCCGAGATCGAACGGCTCAATGCCTCGGCGGGCGCGGTGCGCACGCTGATCGCGCAGGAGCTTGATCCCGCCTGGCGGACGGCAAACCCCAAGGCCTATGAGGAAGCACGGGCGGGACGCGGGCCATTGTGGGCGCGGATCCGGGCAGCCCTGCCGTACTTCCCATCCCAGCAGCAGAACAAGTCTTACAAGGAGAAAGGACGATGACCGTAGCAGTGGAGGGCGGCGGCCTGAGCGCCGAGCATCTCGACGACCTTTACAACCCAGAAGGCGACGGCGAGCACCCGCAGATCACTCGAGCAATGTGCCGCGAGGCGGTGGCGCTGCAGGATACGGTGTCCGGGTACTGGCAGTGGCTGGCCCACAGACTCACCGAGGATCCCACTAGCGCAGTCAAGCCCCGCTTGGCGATCTCCGAGGGACCGGTCTTCTCGGCACCGCTTAACGCTCCGCCGGGGCCGTATGTCCAAGCTATTTGCCAGAGTGGCCGAGCGCCTGCGGCCACGCTCCTGGAGTTCGTCCGGGAGGCGGTCCTGAAGGCGGGATATGACCCGGATGGCAAGGGGGTCATTGGCCCACCGACCGTCCACGGCATCGCGGCTTGCACCTATGCGATGTGGTTCTACGACAAGGCGCAGCAGCCGACGGCCGGCGACCAGCCGGAGCCGCATTTCATTGTGATCCAGGAGGGCGGCACCAGCGCCGAGCTCTATGTGCAGTCCCTCGAGTCAGCAGGCGATGCCGACGCGTACCGAGTTGACTGCACACAGGAAGGGGGCTACCGGACCAGCCCCTACATCGAGGTGCCGGCTTCGCTGGCTGGCCACCCGCTGTTCTACGGCATCGCTGAGAAGCTGGTACGGGCTACCGCCGAGCTCGAGCTTGCAGCGGTGCCGGCCGACACGGAATCCAACAACGAGGAGCAACCATGCGCAGCCAGGTGACCACCATTTCTCTCACCCGCCTCGAAGGGGCGCCAAGTGGCGCTATCACCTGGCGAGTGTCGTCATGGGCGCAGGCCGACTCCGTTTTGCGGCGTTGGTCTGAGTCGGTCGCCCGCGACGGCGGGTACGACAAGTGCGAGTTCACCGTCGAATGGGAGAACGGCGCGAGCTACCAGGGGACCTACGACCTGGTGAACTGGCGGGACGCCGAGCCGGACCTTGCCAAACATGTGCGCGAGCTTGCCTACCTCTACACAGGTCGCCAGGTTCCCAGGCACATGTCCTCGGTGATCTATGGTGCTTTTCTCGACATGCACTGCACGAGAGCGGTGGCCGTCGAGTACGAGAAGCTGCTGGCCCAAAATGACATCGGTTCCGTCGACCATCCGCCCGCACGGGCGCGGGAGGATGAGCCGGGGAGTAACGGACTGTTTCGGGTGGCCGCGTTTCGACTGGATGTTGCGCCGCAGTCCGATGAGCGCGCAAGCAGGTGGAGCGGCAATGGCAACTGAGATCTGGTGCGAGTTGGTGTGTGCATCCTGCGCGCGCACGGCCGCCGGTCAGTACACGACGAACGGCCGCCTGCCGCGCCGCGAATTGAAAGCCGACGCCGCCGCCGCTGGCTGGCTGTTCAAGGGCAACGAGGCGTTTTGCAGCACTGAGCACTTGGAGCGCGCAAGCAAGGAATCGGAGAATGGAAATGACTGACAAGCCGGATCTGGTGGCGCAGATCCTGTTGGGCTATGGCCTGCAACCCGGCCTCTCCTGCGCAACAGAGGTTCGCTGATGGGCTACATCAATCCGCTCCTGCGGTTGCCTGCCGCGCGCCACCTGCTGGCGCTTCCCGAGCTGCAGCGCCGCGCGCTGGCCAAGGTTCTAAGGGGGATGCGCGACCAAGCGAACACCGAGGCCGAGCTGGCGTGGAAGCGCCGCAAGGGGCGGCGATGGCCGCGTATTGGCGCGCAGTTTCGACCTACGCCCGCCATTTCGCCCATGCGCTCGACACGGCGAAGCTTTCAACCGATGCCCCTGAGGCATCGCCGCCAGAGGATCACAAGCTCGACCCAGCGGCGTTCGATCACTGGTGGAGGGACCACGGCCAGTACCTTCGGGCCGGCGGCGGCCAGTATGAAATCACCTTCGCTTACGAGGCAGCCCGGCACTTCTTTGCCGCCGGTAGAGCCTCACGAACCTGAGGCCAAGATTGCGGAAGACGCAAACTTGTAGAGGGTTTGCGTGGTTCCCATCCAACTCGGTACCTTGATCTCACTGAACAATGATTCGTGAGGTCACTATGCAAACCGAGAACACCACATCCGTCGTCACCGAGGCCGTCACCGAGTACTTGGACAGGATGTTTGGGGAAGCTGGACGCGGCAACGTGGGATACCGTGCGATTGGGGACCATGCTTGGCATGCGGGCAAGGCGTACTCCGATGCAGTGACCCGCGCGAATAGTTGGATCTCGGTCAGTGATCGTCTGCCCGTGGGACACGGCGTCGAGTGCCTGTGCTTCTGGAACGGTCATGTGTACGTCGACCACTACTACGACGGCAGCAGGTGCGGAGAGCCCGGTTGGGAAGAGCGCACGCCCACGCATTGGATGCCACGTCCGGCAGATCCTCAAATCGATGAACGGGCTGTAGGCGCAGCAGCAACGCCCGAACGCGATGCTCAGACCGCCTGAGGCAGACGCTATTGCCCGCAAGTACCCCGACGACGATTCCAAGGACTCCGAAATGACCGCAATCAAACTCCCCCCCGGCCAAACCCTGCAAGTTCCGCTGAGCGCCCTGTTCATCTCGCCGCTGAACGTGCGTCGCAACGACACCACGGATATCACCGAGCTGGCCGCCCTGATCCGCTCGCAGTCCGTGCTGCAGAACCTTCTGGTCGTGCCGGAGGTGGCTGACGGCAAGAACATCCGATATGGTGTCATTGGCGGCGGGCGTCGGCTACGCGCACTCAATTATCTGTCTCAGCGCGGGGAGATTCCGGCGGATTCTCCGGTCCCGGTGAAGATCGTGGCGGCAGACACCGCTGAGCAGGCAAGCCTGGCCGAGAACAGCGGTCGGGAGGCAATGCACCCTGCCGACGAGTTCGAGGCCTTCCAGCGTCAGCGCGACGCCGGCATTCCGATTGAGGACATTGCAGCCACCTTTGGTGTCACCCCTCTGGTCGTTCGGCGGCGCCTGAAGCTCGCCAATATCTCCCCCCGTTTGCTGCAGGCCTACCGCAATGGTGAATTGAAACTTGACCAGTTGCAGGCACTAGCGCTCACGGACCGGCACGATGCGCAAGAGCGGGTTTGGCAGCAAGCCCAAGCTGCTCCTTACTGGAAGCAGACCGCCAGGGAACTTCGTGCCAGCCTTGCCCAAGGCGCTGTGGCGACCGAAGACGATTCGGTTGCTCGTTTTGTCGGTCTCGACGCCTATGAGGCAGCCGGCGGCCCGGTAGTACGTGACCTGTTCTCGACGCGCGGTGACGGGTACATGTCGGATCGGGAACTGCTCGACAAGCTGTTCGTGGCCAAGCTCGAGGCCTTTGCTGATCAGGTCCGCGCTGAAGGCTGGGCATGGGTGGAGGTCCAGCGCCAGGTTCGCAGCAGCGATATTCATCAAATGAGCAAGAGCAAGGCCACCGAACGTCCCCTCTCAGAGGATGAGCAGGCTGAGATTGCCGCGCTCGAGGCCGAGCTCGAAAAGCTCCAAGCGAGGGCCAACGCGCTTGAGGAAGATGACGCTTCGGACGAGTATGAGCTGGCATCCGACCAGGTCGATGAGGTGGAGTACCGAATCAAGGCCATCAAGGCGCGCACGGCCGTCTACAGTGACCGGCAGAAGCAGAAGGCTGGTGCGGTCCTTGGCCTTAACTACTCCGGCCGACTGGAGATCCACCGTGGCCTTATCAAGCAGGCCGACAAGCCGAAGATGGTGGAGCCTGGCGTCACTGTGACAGAGTCCGGCAAGCCAGCACACCCCGAGTCGCTCGTACGCAAGCTATCCGCACATCGCACGATTGCTATTCAGGCCACGCTCGCAGACAACCATCGCCTTGCCCTGGACACGCTCTGCTACTCGCTGGCCGCCACCGTGTTCTATAGCGGGGCATATCACGGCGAGGGTGGCGTCAGGATCAACGCCCATCCCCAGACTTTCAACCTGCGCTCGCATGCTGACGACATCGAGCAGTCGAAGGGTTGGGGTCAGATGGACGAGCGTCGGGTCGGTCTCAAAGAGCTCCTACCCGAGCGCCCCGCTGAATTGCGTGGCTGGCTGCAGGAGCAGCCGCTCGAGACGGTACTTGAGATCCTCGCGTTCTGCACTGCCTCCTGCGTGGACGGTGTCCAGCACCAGGAAGGCAGCCGGCCGCTGGCCACGCTTGAGGTGGCGGCGGGGCTCGATATGGCGGACTGGTGGGAGGCCAGCGCTGGCAGCTACTTTAAGCATGTTCGCAAAGAGACGGCGATCGCGGTCGTCAAGCAGGTCGATCCGACCCAAGACTGCGACAAGTTGGCCAAGCTGAAGAAGGGCGAGCTCGACAAGCATGCGGAATCGGTCCTCGCCGGTAAGGGCTGGCTGCCAGGCATGCTAGTTCGAAAGGTCCCGGAGGATACGTCCTCTCGCGCCGGCAAGATCGCAGTGCGATACCGGGACTCCACAGGCAATGCATGGACAGGGCGGGGCAAGCGGCCGGCGTGGCTCGAGCAAGCTCTCGCCAACGGCCATGCTTTGGATGAGTTCCTGGTTGGCGAGTGCGCAGGGGCATGACGGCTCAGCGTCCATGGGGCGGGCAATGACCCCAACCGACTTCTCGGCGCACGAGACTGACGTGGTGGGCGAGATCGGGTTTGCGCGGTTCCGCTGTGGCTCTGTATGGTGGGTCAGTAGATAAGCCACCACGAGAGTTCAGCATGAGTGAAATTGAGCAGGAAGCCCTGGCGCGCAAGACCGTCGCAGACCTGATTCGGCAGGCAGGGGCGACGGACCTAGTTGTTCTTCTCAAGTCGATCCGCCCCCAATTCGGTGCGGTGGGATCGCGTGACCAAGACGTTAGTCGGCAGCAGCGAGAGATCGACGTGGCGCTAGAACTCCTTGAACGCCCGGTACGAGCCGACGGAGTTTCAGGCGCCCAGGAGGACTCGTGGACCGCGATCACCAATGGTATGCCAGAGGAGGGCGACCCTCTTTGGCTGCATATCAGCCGCGGGGAGGTCATCACCGGGACCAAACGGTGGCGCCAAGGGTGGAGTCCAGACTTCTGGGAGACCGAGGACGGTGAGCTCAGCTTCGATGCGGTGACGCACTGGATGCCCCGCCGCGCGCCGGCTCCGCCCCGCGCGCGCTAACGCCGCACGGCAATTGCTACGGCATCGAGAGAACACCATGGTAAAGAAATTCTGCGTTATCGCCTTGTGCCCTTCCTTCACGTCCGAGGAGGGCCACGTGGAAATGGGCCGGATCGTCTCTACGCACGCCGAGGGCCACACTGCGCGCGACCGGGCCGAGAAGTGCAACAAGTTCAACCGCGCCTCGGTTGCCAAGCCGGAGTTCGGTGTCGTCGAAGCCGAGGCCGGTAAGGGCCAAGTGTGTCCCGAACTCGCGGATCGGTTCCTTGCCGAGAAGTTTGAAGCCGACGCGCTCCACACGATGAAGAGCGTCCTGCAGCCTGGCTGGCAGGGTGGCCCGGACGTGACTGACGAAAGGATCGGCTGGGAACTCGAAGCCTTGGGGATTGGCGTGGACGCACTGCGCGAGCGGTTCGAGGACCGGGCCCGCGATGAGCTGGACGCCATGCACGTGAATCGGATCGAGCTCGCGGAGCGTAAGGCACGAGTGCGCGCCGTCGGCGAGAGATTGGCTGGGGAGCGTAGCGAGTTCACCTACACGTTCCCGGCGGTGGCTGGGATGCAGTCGGGCCGAGCCTACTACGCAGCGCAAGTGCCTTACGGCGCCCTAGTGCGTCTCTTCCGCTTTGACGAGGAGGACGTCGTGCCGGCCCACCTTCGCGCGCAGCGCATGCTCAATGAGCGCCGAGCGGAGGCAATCGGCGAATACGTGATCGACAACCCGGCCGACTACGTGTTGCCCGCCATCACGGCCAGCGTCTCGGCTGAGATGTCTTTTGAGCCGGTTGCGGTGGCCGGTGCCGCCGGGCGCATTGGGCTGTTGCATATCCCGATGGATGCAACCTTGTTGATCAACGATGGCCAGCACCGCCGCAAGGGTATTGAGCACGCGCTCGCACGCAATCCGAATCTGCGCGAAGAGACTATTACGGTGACGATCTTCTTCGACCAGGGCTTGGCCCGCAGCCAGCAGATGTTCGCGGACATCAATGGCAAGCAGGTGAAGCCTTCTTCGGCCATCAATGCGCTCTATGATCGCCGGAACCCGTTCAATGCCTGGGTGCTGTCCGTGATGGACCTATTGCCCGAGATTGGTCCGCGCGTCGACGTGGAGAATGCCACCGTCGCGGCCAGGTCGTACAAGCTGTGGAGCTTGATCGCGTTTAAGAAATTCCTCTCGCTGCTCACTGGCGTCACCGAGAAGAACGTGGGCGAGTTGGACGAGCCGCAGCTGCGTGGGATCGATGGGTTCCTCGTGCGGTTTTTCGAAGAATGCGCGCGGCATATCCCCCAGTGGCGGGCGATGGTGGCGGGCGATTTGGCAGCCTTTGAGGTGCGCGAGGAGTTCGTAATCGGACACGCGGTCTGGCTGGAGGCGCTCGCCATCTTTGCCCGGCGAGCACTGATCACGGGATCCTGGATGGACCGTGGTAGTCCGGAAGAGAGCGTGATTCGTCCCGAGCTGGCAGCCTGGGACAAGCTTGAGGCGCTGACCAAGGTCGACCCCCGCAAGGTCTCGCGTATGTGGGCGGGGCGATGCGTAGTGCTAGGGAAGATGCAGAAGACCTCCGACGGGGTGAAGGGCACTGCAGCTCGGCTTATGTTGCTGGCCAACGTTTCGTTGCCGGCGGACTTGCGGGCGCTTGAAACACGGCTGGCTGCCTAATGGGTTCGCGGGATCGTGGCGGGCGTTCCGAGGGTGCCGGCCAATCCCGAAGCTGGCCAGTGGAGGCATTGGAGGGCGATTGTCGCCGCTGATCGGCGACACCGGCGCGTCGGTGTGGCTTCGCTCCCCACGAAAGGAGGGGGTCTAAGGTAATCGCAATCATCAATTTCCCCCATTCATAGCCGATAAGACGAGGTTGGGCCCAGCACTGCCGCCTTCGGGGAAGGGCACGACGGGCGTTCTTTGTCAGTAAGCTTATTAGGAGCTAAATAGATGCAGTTGATCAAATCCGTAAGGATTCTCCTCGGACTCGTCGCGCTGTCGACGACATCGGCCACTTTCGCACAGGTTCCGACCAACCTTCGCCAGGCTATTACCTTGGAACAGTACCGGTTGATGCCGCAGGTTCAGCGCGAAGTATACGTTGCCGGAGTACTGGACGCGGATCGCGTTTTCTACGAACAGACGAAGCCAATGTTCGCGGCCTGTCTGAATGGCGTAACGATCCCTCAGGTTACCGCGGTAGTCGATGCAAGCACGAAGGACGTATCACCTGCCAAGAGCAACGCAATGCCAGTGCTGGTGCATAACTCGCTGATTCTGGCCTGCGACCGCGCAGGGTTCAAGTTGCAATGAGTCGGGCGACTGCCGAATGCTTGTCGATAACCTTCCTTCCGATCGACCGCGCGATCGCTTACACGCGCGTCCCACTGGCTTCTCCCGGTTGGCGTGGGGTTCTTTCATCACGGGGTATTTGTGTCTGTTTCTCGTGCTACTTGAGGAGCGGCCGCGAACTGTTATGAAGTCTGCCGCTGCAATGCGGGCGCGAGATGTCGTCACGGACTTGTTTGGCAGTCGTGACGCGTTTGCAAATCTCGAGCATGCTTTGTTCGGGCTGTTTTGTGCCCTTACTGGCTTTCTCTTCGTGCAGCTCGTGCTGTATGCGGTGACCCCGTTGCAGCCGAATCCTCGGGCAGCCGAAAGGCGAAAGTGGGCCCGCGGCGTGGTCATGGCGATGACCAGGAAAGCGCCTCGGTTCGCGCAGGCGCTGTCTCGCGGGGTCGTTCAGGCGGTACAGTGGGTGGTTAGCGACGGATACCGGCTGCGCGTAATTTGCCTTGCCGGCATTGCCCTGATCTCGGGATGGTTTTCTATAGATTGGCGGTACAGTCATCTCGATTTCTTTGTCGCTGTGGCTTGGTTGGGGTTCGTTGCGTGGCTCCTTTGGGATCACCAGCGTGCCGTACAGCTAGCCAAGGAGCGACCGCTGCGTGTCATTCTGTTGGTGGCTGCCCTCATTTGGGTCCACTGGGAGGTTGTCTGGAAAGTTGAGCAGCTAATCACGGGACGGAATTCGCTTGATCACGCACTTCGACACCTTGCATTCAGTGGTGGTACCGGGCTGGTAGCCGGCTTGCTTCTATCGCGTTTGTTCTACTGGAAGCCTGGGAGAACCGCGGCTTTGTGTAGTGTTGGCGCGGGATTTGCGTTTGCACTGACTGTCGCTGTTTTTGGCTCGCCAACTCGAGCACCGGCTTTCGGTACAAAGGGGTTTGCTATCTCCGGTGCTGCGGACCTTCGGCCGATCGGGGTCGCCATGGAAGCAGGCCGTGTCCGCCTTCTCTACCGCCAGGGAGTAGATGTCGAGCCATACATCCTTGCTGACGATGGCCATATGAGCCGTGTGGACTTCGCCACAAAGGAGCACTATGGGGTTTCGGAGATGGCGTTGCAAGTTGGATGCGGCACAGTGATGCTAAAGAAGGATGATCGTCAGGCTATCGTCCAGCCTGTCGAGCGGTGCAGGAACTCGGGCTAAGTCCTGAGAGCGCTACCGGCTCCAGGCTGGTAACGGCCTGGAGGTGATGAAGTGCTGATCGGCAAACCCATCGACCTTGAGATTTGACCGGTGCGAATGAGGCTCTGGGTGGCCTCATACTAGACGGACGTCAGCCGCTTCATCCGGCCCAGTTGCTGGCCAATCCCGAGGCCGGCGAGCGGGGCGTGGCACTCTACGCCGGCGGCGGCCAGCCGCTTGGTGAGTTCAGCCCGATAATCGGTGCCGGCCAGGTAAACTGCCTGCCTTGGCAGCCTGTTGCGTTGCAGGCTCATGAACACCTGGTTCGCCCAGAGCGCTTGTTCGGTGCGGCTGCTGGACAGCCGCGACTCATATGGCTCCACTACGTCGTCAGGGGCGACCAGGCCAAGCTTCGAACTCAGGATCGCCCAGTCGAGCTGGTGGCGCAAGCAGTAGGCCATCGAGAACCTGAAGAGGGCGCCCTGATAGAGCTCGCGCGCGGGCGCCGCGCGGTCCAGCTTCCTGCGACAACAGGCCACGAGGACCAGGGTGTCGGCAGATGCTTCCGCGCGGGGCGGGCTGTCGAGAGAGAAGGACATGTCAGAGATTGCCGTTATAGGAACGACCAGGATGGCAAGTCGGCTTACACCCACGCAAACTGAGCCACGACACTCCGCCGTCAAATTATTTGAGCCTCTCTTCTGGCCGGGATAATGTGGAGTGGTACGCAATTCCGGACTAAGTGGAACGCCTGACAGGTAGCCCGCGCGAAGCGAACGTCCTTCAAAACCATTGAACCCAAGCTCACTTCAGCTGGCTTGAGTCACTATCATATTTGCGAGTACCATGCCAAAACGAAAGAAAAATGGCGCCGATTTGCGGCGCTTCCTCGAGGTCTGCTGAGACCCGATCCAGCCGGAGTCTATTCCATGCCGTTCGTTCTCCCCGCCGTCAAATCGCCATCGACCAATGAAGGGGAGCAGCGGCGTTCGACGCCGGCAGCAAGTCCGCGATCGTTCAGTTTTTTCGCTCGTCCGCCGGCCGCCGCACCGGCCAATGTGGCGCCGAGCAATGCCGCGCCGACAGCACCGAGCGGGGAACAGCCGCGTGAGAGCACGGCTGCGCCGGCGCGGCAGCCGGCACCAAAGCCCGCTGTTGTCTCCGGCCCGCCCCGGTTCAGCTTTGGAGCTGCCCGCACAGCGGCGACATCGGTTCAGTCGGCGCAGCAAACCCCGCAAGCCGCGTCCTTCGGCACTGCAGCCACGCCGCGCGCCGCCGCACCGGCTGGAGCAGCGGCACCGGCCAAAGGCTTCAGCTTTGGGTCGACCTCGCTGCGCCCTGCTGCCCAGGCAGCGCGAACCTACACCGATCAGCAGCGCGCGATCATCGAGGCGCAAGCTGACATCGTAGTGGCGGAGGCAAAATCCGGCACCGGCAAGACGACCACTGCCGTCGGCTTTACCGAGGCACGCCCCGACCTGCGGACCTTGTACCTGGCATTCAATCGCGCCAACGCCAAGGCCGCGCAAGGCAGGTTTCCCCGCCACGTTACCTCAATGACTACGCATGCCCTTGCGTACTCCGTGCTCACGCAGGACCAGCGCTCGCGTGTGGAAAACATCTGGAAGCCGGCGACCATGCGCAAAGACATGGCCGTCATCGGTCTCGATGTCCGGTACCGCGAGGCGGCTATCACCCAGCGCATCCTGGCCAGCTTCTTCGCCAGCAGGGATGCTGAGCCCACTGCATCACACGCGGATGAAGCCCGTAAGGTCCTGAACGCACAGGACTTCACGGTCGAGCAATGCGTGCGATACGCGAACCGCGTGTGGGGTGCCATGAAGGACAAGAGTAGCCGGATCACGATTCCGCATGACGCCTACCTGAAGATGTTCGTGCAAAGCAAACCCAATCTGGGCTATCAGCTGCTCGTCTTCGACGAGGCACAGGACGCAAACCCCATCACCGCTCAGCTGGTCGAGTTGCAGCGGGAGTTCGGTACGAAACTGCTGTACCTGGGAGACCGCCACCAGTCGATCTACGCGTTCCGCGGCGCGACCAATGCCATGGAGGGTTTGCCTGCCAACGCCACAGTGCTGCCGCTTACTCAGTCCTGGCGCTTCGGGCCGAAGACTGCGGGGATTGCGAACCTGATTCTTTCTGAGCTGAAGGGCGAGACCAATCAGATCGAGGGCCTAGGCAGCGACGCACCCTGGCGCGAGGGCGCGCCGTATGCGTTGCTTTCTCGCACGAATGCGGAGCTGATCAAGCAAGCAGTTGCGCGTCGCGGACGCGGGGTGCACTGGGTTGGCGGGATCGAGGGTTACAAAGTGCACATTCTCGAGGACGCCTGGCGCCTGCGCTCAAACCAGCGCACCGATATCAGGGAGCCGTTCATTCGGGACAACTTCACGTCCTGGCAGGAATTCGAGGATTACGGCGGGGAGACGAAGGATCCTGAGGTGAAGATCCTGGTTGAACTGGTCGACCAGTACCGTCATGAGATTCCACAGCTCGTGGCGGAGCTGCGCGCCAACGAAGAGAAGAGCGACAAGTTCGCCGACTTGGTTGTCGCAACGGGACACAAGGCAAAGGGCCTCGAGTGGGACCAGGTGAAGCTCGCGGACGACTTCACGGTGCTCGAGAAGGCGGAGCAGTACATGGTGGACTTCGGTCGGATCGGCGCGCAGGAGGCAATGCGTGAAGATGGCACTGACCAAGAGCTCAACCTGCTCTATGTCGCGGTCACGCGCGCGATGAAGTCTTGCCAGCTCAACACGGAGACCCTGGCGTGGATCGCCGATCTTCCCGCGCATCGACAGCGGCGAGATGAAGCGGACATGCGGGTGGCAGCAGCTGCCCGGCAGCGTCTCGGCGCGGAGGCCGTGAGAGTGCGCAGGGAGATCCTGGAGGTGACGGACAACGCCTTCATCCACCTGACGCCGCCCCGATTCTAATTTCTCTGGGGCGCCTGCCAGCCAGTCACCCCGTTTTTAACCCAGCACCACCCATCCACACCTGTTCGAGGGAGATCAGATGACCACGCTCACCATTCTGCAGAACGCTGGCGGCATGCATGCCCACGCCAACCAGATCCTGACCGGCACGTTCGGCGCGATCGACACCACCGGGAAGTTCCACATTGACCCCGCGCTGGTGCCCGCCTCCTATTTCTTCTCTCTGATGCGCAATGGTGTTGCGGTGCAGCCCGGCGACGTGACCACCATCGAGGCCGGCGACGCCGTCGTCAACGCAGTAAAAGCCATGCTGACGCATAGCCTGGGCGAGCGCTGGCAGGAGGCATACGCGCGCGCCGGCCAAGTCGCCGCCCGCCGACCGATTCCGGGCAACGAAGTAGCGCAACTCACCGACGGCGTGACGCCTGCTGTGGCGGGCCAGATCCAGGCAATCACGAGCTCCCCGACGGTGATGGCGCAGGCGCTGGCCAGCGAGGGCGAGATTGCGGGGGAGGGCGTGCGCCAGGCTCTGGAGGGGTTTGGCTGCCAGCCGTTCGAAGTCGGTGTCGCGCTGAAGAACATTCGCGTGGACATCTGGCGGGAGGACGAACACCCGGATAGCGAAGACCGGCTGGATGCGGACGATGAGACGATCTACCGATTCCTGGAGCAGCCCACCGATGAGCACTTTGCTGTATCGACCGCGGCCGATGCCGTTACGGCTGGCTGGTCGGACGAGCGATTCTCCCCGTTTGTTGCCCTGGCAAACCCCGCCCCTGCGATCAACGCCGGCGGTGCGAGCGAGGCCTATGGTGATGTCGGAGCGACCATGCGGGTCATGGCACGTAGCGCCGAAGAGGCCGCAGAGATCGCGGCGGCCGTATTCAGCAATCCGCAGCTGCGTCACATGTTCGTCAACAACATCAACTTTGCCGCAGACCAGATCTACCGAGTCGACCAGGCGCCGAATGATGGCGAGTGGGCCGGGCAGACCGCAACGGAAGCCGCTGACGACGTGATCAATCGCGCACGGGAGCGATCGCGCGAAGGCGGGTGGGGAATCTAAGCAGGAAAAAAAGAAGGCGCCCGGATGAGCGCCTAAGCAGAAAGCCCGGGGTCAGTCGGGCTCGGAAGTGGATTGCAGTATAGCACTATATAATTCGGCGCAGCATATCAACACGAAGTTAAAAGATACCTTTTTGAACCAATGAGCGCGCAAGCCAAAGAACGATTGATGAAGATTCGGAAGGATCTGCGGTCGATGCCGGCCGACCTGCCGTCGGCGTTGATTGGCGATGGCGGGCACGCAGAAATTGGTACGCATGACAACGGGCCGCGGTACACAGATCCTGCTGTGCTCGCATCCAGAGGTGCGACAGCCTCAGTGGGTGCCGCGGCCGGCGGTAAGGTGGAGGGCGCAGCGCGAGCGTCATTCCGTTTTGGCCAGACGGCCAAAGCTACCGAGCCGGCGCAGGAGCCGCCTGTGAGCGCTGATGCGACGACCACCGCGGAGATCCCAGGTAGCGGAGCAGATCGGCTGCCTGGCGCGCGGCCCAGCTTCAGCTTTGCTGCACGTCCGCCGGTCGCACATAGCGCCGCGAGGGACGCCCGGCCGACCGAGCACTCGTGCGACAGCGGTTCCGCCGAGGGGCAGCCGCCGCGAGCCGGGGCCTACCTGGAAGCCAGCGAAGAAGTCACAGAGGTTGGCAACTTTGAGGCGCCGCCGGCGATGGAGGGGGAAGATCTCGATGCACCATTTGAGCAGGTCGAGTCGACGGGGACGTTCTGTCGCGCGCGGTTCGACGCGCGTGTGGCTGCCCGCAATGAGACCTCGCCGCCGGCGTACTTTGGCTACCAGGACCGCGGCGAAGAGGGTGGGAACCAGCCCTGCGGCATACCTGGTAGTGCGTTTATCGGATATCCCTCCGACCTTCCGATCGGGACGGCCTTCTCGCGGGCCGTTTGGGCACGCGCAACACGTCAGGCGGGGCCGGAGCACGCAGTTGTTGAGATTCGCACGGCCCACGGCGGCGCGGCGATGGTCGTGGTGCCCTGGAGCCAGGCAGGCTCTACCCACGGAAGCAACTTCAGCCCGTGGCCCGAGATCGACCGCGCACTGCTCGTTGAGGTCCAGCATCGAAGCTACGCGGAGCAAGGCTATCGGAGCGTCCGGGTCGGCACCGCTGGATTCCACAAAGAAATGGGGACTGTGGAGATCGCGCGGCCCGATCTCGCCGCGCTCAAGCGTGAGCTGGGCGGGGCAACCGACCGCGTCTTCTATGCGACGGTGCAGATTGCGGCCGATCCGCGTTCACCGCACTCCCCCGGTCAGACCGAACGGGAGTTCTGGGTAGTGCTCCCGGAGGATACGGTCCGTCGCCTGGCAGCAAGGGGGTGTCGCCAACAGATCGAGCCGAGGCAACGCACCCTTGGCATCTGGCATAACGGAATACTTGCTGCCGGCGGCCGTCCGGAGCTGCGGCTCGCCGACGAGAATGCTGGTCTGCAGGCATTGCCACCTGTGGCCCCACCGAACCCGGCGCCGGGTTCATCGCTCGATGCCAAGTGGTCGGAGGCGGAAGGCGACTTCGTGCTGGACACCGTCGAGCGCCTGCTGGCCGGCGGGACACCGACTGTCCAGGCGGAGGAGGCCGGGATCTGGGCATTGTATGAGCACCGCAGAGTGAAGCTGGGCCTGCCGGAGTCGGCCCGGCCGGCGTTCCTGCAGGAGCCGTTCAATGCCGGCGCGCAGTGCTCTGATGCACCGTCACCTGGTGGATCCAGTGGGGCTCCCGGTGAGATCCGCCGGGTCGAGGCCACCGGCGAGCTGCCGGCCAATTCAGAGGGCGCCGATGCCGTTGCCGAGCCGCCCCGGAGTCCTCGCTTTGCGTTTGGCGGGCGACCGCGTAGTTGAGGAGAGAGTAGATGCCAATCGATTTCCGAGCGCTTCTTGATCCCGCGAGGATCCGCGAAGCCGAAACCATACGTGCGGAGCAGGAACGGGTGCAAGCTGCCCGTGACGCCAGGATACGAGCCGCCCTCGCTGCGCTTGGGCACGCGGAGGCGGCGAGCCGCCTGAACGAAACCGAATCCAGGTTCGTGCGGCAGGCAACTGCGAGGTGGTACAGCTCCGGATACCTGACCGAAGCGCAGACAAACTGGGCAATGGATCTGGCTGGCCGCAACAGCCTGATCTTGCTGGATCCCGCCGGCACATACGTCCTGCCTAATGTGAATGGATATACCGTGCGATCGGAGCGTCGATCCGGCGGCTCGATGGTGGTGGTACCCGACGTCGACAAACTCGTCGAGCACGCCAAGGACGCGAGCTGGTCTGATCGAGACATCGGCGCCATTCAGCAGCGGTGGGGCGGGCAAAACCAGGCTACGCACGTTGGGAGATTCAGGTTCGGCCCATCCGTGCAGGCTTCGACTGAGGACTCTCTTTGCCGCCAAGAGCGCCAACGAGCTTGAGCATAGGAAGCCAGACGATGAAACAGGCTTTGACCGTCAACATGCATGCCGCCGACATGAAGCGTGCTCGCTCCGCTGCGGACCGGCTCGGAATGGGGTTTGAGGAATACGTCCTGCTGTGCGCGCACCTGATAGGTTCCGCAGTACTCGAGGGGCGGAAGACCATTGAGGTACCAGCTGGGTCTGCAGATACCAAGAACTGGAACGAATTGGGGTTGAAATGGGTGCGAAGAACCTACGAGCAGGTGGCGGCCTGATGGCCGCATTAATCATGGGAACCGCCCTGCTCAGCGCTTGGGGATTGGGGCCCTTGAGCCAGACAGAAGGGCTCCAAGCGGGCTTGTTCTGCGCCGGCTTGGTGCTGCGTTACCTAAGCAGCCAAAGGTGACCGGCTGCAAGCCTGCTGGCGTCGGAGTCGTGTGAGCAATGCTCTGCCAGCGCCGCGTCCGGATTGACCTCGCCGCCAAGCGTGACAATGCCAGCTCGAAGGTGAAGGACCATATCATGGGGCAGGGTGACGAGGCGACGGACAAGGGGTTGTCTCTTTAGGCCGTCGCACAGCAATACTGTCAGGCGAGGGTCCGCGGCGCGCTCCCATGCGTCCATCGCCTCACGCGGGCAAACGATCGGCCCGGCCGCCACCAACCAGATGTCGTCCCCATCTTCCCCGAATAGCACTGTCACGGATCCTATGGGATTACCGTCGGCCTGATGCAGGCCGACCGCAGCGATGCGCGTCTCGGCAAGCGCCGTGGGGCGCGGGATCGCTTCGGTCGGCTCAACGACCAGCGTCAGCCCCGTAAGCGGGGAGAAGTAGGCGAACTGCGGCATACCGGTCACTCAGACATCGGACCGCGCCACGCGACCCATGCCGCGCAACCGGTGATGGCTACAGCATCGAGCGTGGCCGCACCCGGAGTCGGCATTGCCATAGCCGTCGCCGTAGCAACTGCTCCGGCCAGAATAAGGGAGATACCCATAATGGTCAGGTAGCCAAGGTCAACCCGACGTGGGACTTGAGGATGGTCGATCTCGTCGGGCACCTCTGGCGCAGGAGCAACCGGTGCAGGCAGAGCGACATGGTGCGCTGGCCCCTTCGTGGCGGCGATCTCGAACATGGTGTCAGCCTCGGCCTGGGCAAGAGCCTCGATGCGGTCGAAATAGGCGTAAGCGGTCCGGCTTGCAGAGTGGAGTTCCATAGAGATGTCTTATCGACACGACGAGTTCCGACTAAAGCCAACCAATTATATTTCGGTGCAAGTTGACACAACGAAATAAAAAGCGGCAGAATCGCACCCGTAATTCGGAGCGCGCTTGAACGCGCGTAGACGCGCTAGAAGGCGCTAGGACGCGCTTGACTGGCACGGTTCGGCGGTCACTGGCGGGCGGGTGCCCGCCAGCGCTGCCATCAAATCAGATCTCGAGGAAATCATGGCGAGCAACCAATTCAATGACGTAGCCGGCGGCGTGCATCCGGTCGGTGTGGACGACGGTCACTTTGGTATCAAGGTTGTCGCTGGGCCTGGCCGCTCTTTCGTCATGCCGGCCCGCGCCTGGGCAGGGAAGCTGTTGACGGCGCAGTTCCATGACAGTCAGGCCCCCGACAATGTCTACGAAACGGCGGACGGCGAGTTTGTGACCATCACAGCGAGCGACGTGGCGGCACCCGCAGTTGATACCCGATCGGCGGATTACCCGACCTCGAGCGTGAACCGCGCCCTGGTGGCGCATGCACTGATCGAAGCCGGCGTGGCCGGCCACCAGGTGTCTATCGTCACCGGCCTGCCGGTCGACCGGTTCTACCTGCGAGGAAGCAAGAACATTGAGCTGATTGAGGCGAAGAAGAGCAGTCTGCTGCGCCCCCTCGCTCGTCCGGCGGGAGCCGAAGGTCTGGCGCCCCTTGCTACGGTGGTGGACCACGCAGTGATCTCCGAAGCGGTGGCTGCGTTCCTGGACGCTCAGCTCGATTTCGATGGCAACGAGGATCCGGAGTTCAGCGAGATCTCAGAGGTCATGCCGGTGGCGGTTGTGGACGTCGGGGGCAAGACTACGGACATCGCTGTCGTCCGGGAGGGCGGGGCTGGGCTCTATTCGGAGAAGTCCGGCACAGCAGAGGTTGGCGCGCTCTACCTCTATGACCAACTCGACCGCCGCCTTCGCGAGGCCTTCCAGCTGAAGGAAGAGGTTCCCTTCGCCTATCGCAAGCGTGCAATTGAGACCGGCACCTACATGCTGTACGGGAAGAAGCACGACGTCAGCGAAATGGTGAGCGACGCACTGGATGACTTCGCGGTGCAGGTTGGCCACGAGGTTTCGAAGCGCCTGAAAGATGCCAGCATCTTCGGTCGCACCCTCTTCGTCGGAGGTGGGGCACGACTGCTTGCCAGCCGTCGCGCCCAGGTCTTCCCGGGCGTTCCGGCCGAGGGCATCTGGATCCCCGACGAGCCCGAATTCGCCAACGCGCGCGGCATGTACAAGGCCGCCTACGCAAGCCTCTTCCAACGGTGAGCGCCGTGCCGGACATTCGCCTCAACTTCACGATCAGCCTCGAAGAGCATCCCGAACTGGCATACCTCGAGGCCGGCGCCGGCCGCCGCGGTGGCCGTAGTACCGAGGTGATTCGGCTTCTGAAGCTCGGCGCGAAAGCGGATATGGCGCTGCGAGCGATTGAGGGGGACCGCTTGATCCAAGTGGCCAAGGACGGCTTGCTTGCAGAGGGCTCACCCCTAAGGCATCGCAATGACGGGTCGGTGCTGGGTCGACAGACTGCGGCGCCTGCCGCGTCAGCTCCGCCAGCGCAGGCTGCGGCGAGCCGACATGCGCCGGCGGGCGCCGCGTATCCAGTGGAGGAGCAACGGCAATTGCCGACTGCGGCTGCGCTGCCGACCCCAGTAGATCCGCCCGTTTCGCGGGGCGGGTTTGCTGCGAACGCCGAATTGACCCAACCCGGGCCGCCACGGCGTAGCGGGAAATCCAAGGCGTCAGCCTTCATGGGCTGACGAACTAGAACTTCGGAGAGCAATAAATGAAGACCCTCATGGAGATTGCGCAGGCGGATCGGTACGACCTAGGTCCCGACGACCTGGTCATTCGAAATGCGATGGCCGACCTGGCGGTATGGTTTCGCCAGAAGCTTGGTTGCCTGACGGCCGCGGCGCCCGGTAGCCGGATTGTGGCGGTGTCGCCGGAACTGAAGGCCGCACTGCTTGCACTTGAGCACGGCGGTGAAGAAGGGCAGGCTGCCATGGCAGCCGTTCCTACGATGAACGAAGAATAAGGGTCTAGACCAAGTCCCTCCCCATCCCCTGATTATGGCGTTTTCTACCCCTGGCCCCTTCCGGGTCGACGAGTCCGAGTGGAAGGCGGCTGTTGAAGCTGCTCGCGCCGCTTGGCTGGCCAAGTGGCCAAATCATTGTCGGAGTTGCCGCGGTGACCCTGGGATTTACAACCCTGCGGCTGACAGGCTGGAAGGGGTGTGCCCGGTGTGCACGCCCACCGGAGCGTGCCCGCGTTGTGGATCGAAGATGGCGCCACCGTGCGACGTCTGCGCGGACTGCCAATGGAAGCGCGACGGCGACCGGAACTGGGACGAGAACAACAACCACTGCCCATAGTGAAATTCTCAACTGAAGTGGAAAAAGTGATGATTCGAGCGAACGCTGCGCACGTACGCAGCCTGATCCTCGTCGGTGCAATCGGCGTAGTAGCCGCCCTCGCAGGCTGCGCTGCAGCCCCCGGCAGCTCTGGCGCCACCGAAGCAGAAAAGGCGATCAGCGCGCAGATTGATAGTGCAATTTCTCAAGTCAAGGACCTGCCCGGCTGGAGTGTGGCAGCTGACGCCGCGCCGCAGCCGGCCGCGTTGGGTGGCAAGTACCTCTCCGGCTCGTTTCAGGGCGACGCGGCGCAGCTGCTGAGTGTTTTGGCGCGATCGAGGGGCATGAGGTTCCAGGTAACCGGCCCAAACCCCCGGCTTCCGCTGTTTGTCTTTGTTGACTCCCAGGGAATGACGTTCGAGGACCTGTTGCGTGATGTCGACAAGCAGTTTGGTCAGCGCGCTAACGTGGTCTTGGGCAACGATCTGATCGAGATCCGGTACCGGTAAGCCCTTTCATCCGCTGCTTTAAAATTCGTCGCAGCATTACAATACGAAAAATGATTGGCGGATGGCCGCCTTTCTCTCTGCTACGCAAGGAAGGGTATATATGAAACTCAAGCTGATGGCGGTGGTCGTCGGCCTGGCCTGGGAAGTCGCGGCCAGTACGGCTGCGCACGCCCAGCCTGGCTCGGAGAACTTGCAGAGACTGCTGAACCCGACAAAGGGCGACCAGCTTGTCTTGCTGTCACCGGTGCGTACTGCGGCGCTTCGGGCGACGGCGCAGGCCATAGGCACGCAGACCGGAATGATCGAGCGTGCACGGGAAATCGGACGGGTGATTGAGCGGCGCCAAGCGGATCTGGATCGCAGCTTCCGCTTTGGTGACCTGGTGATGGGACAGGGCGTTCTACCCCCGGTGATCATCAAGACCGAGAACGCCCGGACGGTCTCAAAGAGCGCGATGCGCGTTGCCGGAGCGGTCTACAAAATTTCCGAGCCGGCCCGCTTTCAGAGCGGCTCTCCGAGCTGGCGCGACTGGTTGCTGATGGGTTTGCCGACTGCCGACGAAATGCCAGCGCTTCCGACGAACGAGCAGCTGCTGCCGCGGGACGCTGAGGAGCGCAGGTACTGGGACCAGCAGGTCAAGGCGGCCTTCGAGGACGGCCGGCGCCAGGCGCAAGAGATCTTTGATAACAACCTGGCGAATCTGAAGCAGGTCTACCTCGGCATGCGCACGTTCTACGATCTGTATCAACGTGGAATGGTGAGCCTGCCCGAAATTGCCCGCACACAGGACATCGTCAACAAGGACGATCCGAACACCATTGTCGTAGGCGACACCTTGTTCCGAATCACGGTCAATAGCGACTTCGTGACGAAGCCAGACCGCTGGGTGCCCCTCATGGCCACGCCCGCTGCTGAGACTCGTGCGGCCACCGAGCGAACTGAGCGGATGATGCGTCGCCCACCGGAGCCGGCCGCACCGCCGAGTCAAAAACCTCTCCGGGCAGAAGACGACCTGACGCGGTTCATTCAGCAACTGCCCGCTGCGCAGTCCCCCATGAGCCCCCAGCCGGCGCCCGTACCGCCTCGTATGCCGGCGCCCCAGCCACAGCCAACCGGCCAAAGTCCGATCCAGGTGATGACGCCGGCCATGCCGAACCCCGCCTCGGTGGCTCAGATCGAAAGCCTTCCGCGCACGCACCAGTACGCTCCGTCCGTGGACGAAATGCGGGCGCTGGCAGAGCAGGCGGCGCAGCTCGCACAGCGTGCGGAAGAGGCGCGACTCGCCTCAATGAAGGCTCTCCAGGCGCTACAGGTAGCCCAGTCGGCAGGGGCGGCGATGTATGGCAGCCAGCCCAGCGCGGTCGCCAGTCAGCAAGTCTATGTGGCAATGGCCGCTCCGGTGCCGCCGGCAGCGAACCATGGGGCCTGGAACAGCAGCCCAAGCTATCCTCAGTTGGCTCAGCAGCAGGCCGCCCCACCGCCCACCTATCAGCGGGTGGTGTACCTCCCTTCGGCGCCCGCGCGCGCCGATCCTGCGCCAATGCCGGTCCCCGTACGCAGTGGATACCACGCGCCGCTGTGGCAAGACTCGCCCCGGGCAGGGAGCGGATCATGAGCGGATCTAGCTTGCCATTTCCCCTCAGTGTCAACTTCACGCGGGACGAGTTCTACGAGTTCCTGCGGGCTGCCACATCTGTTGCTTCAGATATCCTGATCCAGTCCGGGGACTACGGCTGGGTCGAGGTCTATGGTAAGCAGGTGAAGGCGACTACCCGAATGCTTGAGGGTACCGAGATCGAGCGCGCGCTAAGCTTCCTGTATGACGGCTCTGGCGTGTCGCAACTAGCCGACGGCAAGCCAATCGACGCCGAAGTCGAGATCCAGGCGGTGCCCGGGGACTTTGATCGCGTGCTCCGGTACCGGATGAACGCGACCGGGTCGCGGGTGGGCCGCATCGCGCGCGGGATCTCTATCACGATGCGGGTGGTGCCCGAGGCGCCGCCGCCCTATGACGAACTCAACCTGCCACAGGACATTACGGACAACCTGTTTCCGCGCTATGGCCTGGTTCTGGTTGTCGGTACCACCGGCTCCGGGAAGTCGACGCTACTGGCATCCGCCAACCGACGCAGGCTTGAGACGCCCGGTGCGCCAGTCAAAATCATCACCTTCGAGGACCCGATCGAGTTCACCTATGGCTATGGCTACGGCCAAACCCCGCAACCATCACAGGTCCAGATTGGCAGCAATCTGAAATCTTTCGCGGAAGCCGGCCGAAATGCCATGCGCCGCAAAGCGGACGTCATCGTCATGGGCGAGTCGCGTGACCGCGAGTCGATTAACGCCTGCTTCGAGATGGCTCTGACTGGTCACGCGGTCTACTCCACCCTGCACGTGGACACCCCGGCAGAGGTCTTCGCGCGCATGGTGAGCTTCTTCCCTGAGGAGGCCCAGCCGGCAGCCGCAAACAAGCTGCTCGACACCCTGAAGCTGGCCATCGCGCAAAAGCTTCCTCGCACGACCGATGGCAAGCGTGTTGCCGTGCGCTCCTGGCTGACGATTGACCGCGAAGTCAAACGCGCTCTGGAGCAGCAGCCGTTTGAGCGGTGGGGATCGATCACCCGTGAGCTCCTCGAGCAGCGGAAAGCCTCCTTTGACCACCAGGCGCTTCCGCTTGTCGCTGAAGGGGTTCTGGACTTTCAGGCATTCCGCGATGTGACCAATATGACGATCCGCGAGGCAGCTGCCTTCCTGGAGGAACACGGGCAAACTCACCGGATCCCATCGAGCCGAGAGCTACTTCTGGAGGCGGCATGAAGATCGCGGATTGGGTGAGATCTGCCGAGAGTATGGGGCTACCATTCACCAACATCCCGGCGTATTGCAGCTTCCCGATGCTGGTATGTCTGTTCTACGCGCGACTGTGGACGATGGGCTTCGCCATCATCATGACCGCCGTCGTCTGGTGGTTGCAGCGAAAGGGATACACGCTCAGCTGGATGATACGCCGGGCCCGGTCAAAGCTGCGAGGAGAGCGGGTTTCAGCGCGACCTATCTGGCACGTGCGCCGATTCTCCCGCCTGCAGGACCCCGGCGAGGAGTACTGAGCAGATCCGATCAAAACGGTTGGCCCCATTGATGATAATTCGGCGTTACCTGTTAAAATGAAATATGACGACTGCCGCAAGCGCGGCCGTGGAGGAATCGAATTGAAAAATGGCATGCAGCGTCGCAGCACCCTTCGTATGGGGGCAATGATCGCGACGGCGGTCGCGGCAAGCTCCGCGTTTGGCTTTATTGATGAGCGGCAGGCTGTACCGCAGTCACCGGCTGCACCTTCGGGTGCTGTAGCCGCGACCTCCATCGCGATGGTGGTACCTGGCGCAGCCCGTCGTGGTCCGGATGCCTTGCAGGGCGACTTCTCCGGGGCCGAGTGGTATGCCCCGTACCCAGGACCATATGGCCCAATGCCCCTGGCGGACTCTCTGATCGCGCAGCTGGTGCCAATCCTCGGTCCGATCAGGCTCGAGGGAGAGTCGGGTTTGCTGCAGACGCCGGTGGTGATCCCCCAAGGTGTCGCGCGTAGCGCAGCGTTGCGCACGGTCGCCGAGCGCGCAGGGGTGGTGGTGCGCGTAAAGGGAAGCGTCGTGAGCATCGAACCGATGCGCGTGAGCCCGATGGCACTGGCCGAACAGTTGGGGCCTGCGCGGCAGCTCTCGTCCAGCCCGCTGGCGCCGCCCGTCTATCAGGATCCTGCAGCGTTGCTACCAGTGGCCAGGCCGGCGGGCTCACCAGCCCCTCAGCCGTCGTTCAATCCTGCTCCGATCGAACGCTGGGTCTCCCAATCTGACAAGGGGATGACGCTCAAACAGGTGCTCAAGGAATGGGTCGACCGTACTGGCCAATGGAAGCTGCGCTGGAATGCATCGACCGACTATCCGGCACCCGATATGGAGTGGAGTGGGGATTTCCTTGAGGCGGTTGACCGCACCATGACGCCGTACATGCGAGTGAAGCGCCCGATCGAGGTGGTGCTCCATAAGGAGCAGGGGATTCTCGAAGTCGTGGACAAGCGCAACTGAGGCCAGACAATATGAAGCACGACACGATTGGCCAGCGAGCTGGCAACGCCCGAGTCGCCCGCGTTGGGGCGACCGCGCTGGCAGCCGTGCTGCTGGCCAACGGTTGCGCGCTACAGCGCGTGAGCGAAGGGATGGACAAGGGCAAGGAGGTCGCCGACCAGGCTTCGGCGTTGGTCAACGGCATGCGCACTCAGAAGCCGGCTTCGTCGCCGTACTCGGCTATTCGCGAGGGGGCCGGGCTATACGTCGATGACTCACCGATTCCGCTTGGTGGCAATGCGGGCAAGGGCGAGAAGAGCCCTCTGGACTGCATGGTGACCTTCAGCCCCTATGCGCCCACATCGATCAGCGAGTTTGCTGACGACGTAGCGAAGCGGTGCCGCGTGGCGGTCAACGTTACCCAGGAGGCGTTGCAGCAGCTTAGTGGCATTGGCTCGCCCGGGGCGCCGGCGACAGCGTCCAACCGGACACCCGCGGGCGGGTTGCCGTCGCCGAACCTCAATGGTGGCGGAAACACGATAAGCCTGGCCAACAGTTCGATGTCGGCGCCGCGCGGGGTTAGTCAGGGCGGTGTCATCACCGGAATTCAGTGGCGTAACCGGCCGCTTCGAGGGCTTCTCGACCTTGTTACCGCTCGCCTCGGCCTCGGCTACAAGGTCGACGATAGCGGCATCACGATCTACTACGTAGACACCCGGGTATTCAACCTGGACATCATCCCGGGAAAGATTGACGTCAATACGACCGTCCAGTCAGGCAAGACGAGCGGGAGTTCGGCCACCGGCAGCGGCACGCAGGCATCGAATCAGTTTGACTCTGCAGGCAGCCGCCAGTCCACCAAACTCGAACTCCAGACTGACATGATCGAGGGGATGCAGAATACTCTGAATGCCCTTGTTACAGCGAACATCGGTAAGGCGCATCTCAATCCGGCGACGATGGCCGTCACGGTTACTGACCGTGCGGACGGTATTGCTCGCGTAGAGTCCTACGTGAAGGCGGAGAACAAGCGCCTTACCCGTCAGGTGACGCTTAGCGTTCAGGCCTTCACCGTCACGCTGAAGGACGAAGACAGCGTTGGGCTCAACTGGGACGCCGTGTACTCGTCGCTCAATAAATACGGCATCAACTTCAAGTCGGCGTTCTCCGTGCCGACGGGCGGTGGATCGGCGTCGTTTGGCGTCGTCAGCCCCACGAGCCCGTGGGCAGGCACCAAAGCGATGGTTGATGCATTGTCGACGCAAGGTCGAGTGTCGACCGTGACAACTGCGTCCGTGACAACGCTGAACCTTCAGGTTGCGCCACTACAGGTTGGCCGCAGCCAGACCTACATTGCGAGCTCCTCCAGTACGGCCGTCTCGAACGTGGGTAACCAGATCTCTCTCGTGCCTGGCAACTTCACGACCGGCTATAACATGTCCCTGTTGCCACTGTTGCTCGATGGTCAGGAGCTGCTACTTCGATACGACGTCAACCTGAGTTCGCTACTTGATCTGCGTCGCATCGAAGCCGGTACTTCCAAGATGGAAGCTCCAGATTTGGATAACCGGATCCTCAGCCAGAAGGTGAAGCTGAAAGCCGGCCAAACCTGGGTGCTCTCGGGCTTTGAGCAGATGGGGGATGACACCACCCGCAGCGGCACGGGCGACGCGCGTTTTTGGCTCCTGGGCGGAAATCAGAGCCGCAAAACCTCGAAGGATGTCATGGTGTTCTTGGTGACACCCGTGGTCGTCGAGTAAAGGGCGGACATGGCGAGAGCTAAGAGAGGTGGCCGCACGGCCAGTCTGGCGCCGACCACGGACGTTATTGTGATTGCGGGCACGGCTTATGCTGTCGGTTTGCTCTGGCAGTCGGCGTCCAAGCCAAAGGGCTTCATGCGAGAGGTTAAGGGATTCACCAAGCAATATGGCCTCCGACAGTTCGTCGTGCGAGAAGGCTCGATGACGCAGATAGGCTACGTTGTGACCGCGCCGGGTACGCGGCCGTTTCGGAAAGCACTGGCGCTGGTGCCGACGCTTGCGGATCAGCTTGGCACGTCCTGGCTCGGCGTATTCGAGGTCACTGAGCGCATGTTCGTGATGGCCGGCGTGCACAATGGGGCGATCATTCCTGAGGCTGACATGGCCGGAAGCGAGGCGAGCGTCCGGGCGCGGTTCGACGAGATCGTGGGGCTGCCTTGGGCCAAGATCTATGCGCCTCGGAGTTTCTTCGCCTCAGCTGAGAGCCTCAGCCTGGACGCGGTGTTGAGCCATGACGCCTTGAAGCGGGCCCGCTCGGGCCGTGCGCGCGTATATCCGATTCGATCGACCGGCCCGGATTTTGGACGGCGCGAGGTCATCCTGTACGGCGGCGTCGCGGCGGTTGCCCTCGCTGGCACACTCATTCAGCATTATCTTAACGTTGCCCGCGAGAAGGAAGAGGCGACGCAGGCGGCAATCACCGCTGCGCGCGACGCTGAGAACCTCGAGAGGGAACGAAAGGCGGCCATCGAGCAGGTCAAACGCAAGGCCCCGATCCCGCAGTGGCCACATGAACCGGCCGCCACGACGGTGCTCAGCCGGTGTATGGATGCGACTGTAGATGACGACCGAATTCCCGCCGTCATTGAAGGTTGGCGCTTCAATAGCGTGACATGCGATGGCACGCGCATGACCGTCAGCTACGACCGCACCCCTGGTGCCAGCGAGGACAGCTTCCTGGCAGCTGCCCGGGCGCACTTCCCGTCCGTGAGCGTCACACCGGAGGTCGGAACGGCGATCGGACCAGTTGGTGCCGAAGCTCCCATGTTGCCGCGAGGGGAAGTACACCTCACAACGTCAGAGCAGGCTGAACTGGAATGGAACTCCCGCTTCCAGCGCCTGAATGTGATGAAGGTACCCGAGCTCACCAAGAAGCAGCCGCCGCCAAAAGAGCCACCCCCGCCAAGCCTGGTGAAGCTAATTGGCGAAGCTCAGGCGCAGGTGCCGGATCTTTGGTGGAACGAGTACACGTTCTCGGTTTCCAGTCCGTTTCCGATTGACCAGGTCATGGGACCGCTCCTCGGTCCCGGTTTGGTGATCTCGGAAGTCAAACTCTCGGCCGGCGCTGGTGATGCGCTTGGGGCCGGAAAGCAAGTTGGCCTGCAATGGACGATCAATGGAGTGGTATATGCAAAAAAGTAGTCTTCGGTCTGCAATTGCCCTAGTAGTCGGTGCAGTCCTTGCTCTGCCAGCGGCCGCGGCGCAAGACGATCCCGCGGACGTTGTCGCGCAGAAGCGATCGCTTGCCGTCTGGTCTAGCCTTCACCAGCAGGCGATGGTGGTGGAGGCGCAGCTAACGCTGGCAAAGAAGCAGCAGGAGCTCGAGGCGCTTCAAGGCTCTTCGGCCCGCGCTAAGGCAGCGGCGGCAGCCGCCGAGGCCACGCGGAAGGACACTGGGATGCCAGTCGTAGCCCGCATCAGTGGCGAATCGGGCAAGTTGTTCGCAGTGGTAACGTACCCCGACGGACAAGAAGCGGAGCTTGGCGCCGGCGAGCGGCTGCGTGGAAGCGGTTGCCGGGTAGAGTCCGTATCCGACTCGGCAGAGCGGGGCGTTCCGGTTCGATGCGGGAAGAAGACTGTTCGACTGAAGTATGCCTCTGAGCGCAGCGCCAGCCAGGCCGGAGCGGCGGCGCCGCAAACCCAGGCAGTGACCCAACCGGGCTTCCAGAACGCGCAGCTGTCGCCGCCGGCGATGATTCCGGTCACGGTAGGCCAGCCACCCATCTCGCAAATCAAAGCGCAATAGAGGCGCACGATGGATAAAGCGACAGACCGAGTGCGCGATGCGATCGCGAACGCGCGAAGGCGGGGGCTTGTTGCATGGTCCGCCGCGCGCGGACTGTATCCGGCCAATGACGCGGCGCGTAAGCTGCTGTGTCTCACCAGTGACAGCGTGCTGCATGTCCTGACCGGCCAGAAACTTAACCCACACGTCAAGAGCTATCTGCAGCTGGTGCGCGCGCGAGGGGGCGATTCGATCCGCACACGGGAGGTTGGGTACCACGAGCTGGAGCTTCTTTACAGCGAGCTTTCTGGCGATGGCGAAACGGGCAAGGTGGGCGCACACGAGGTCCAAGCGTCGGACCGGCAAACCGAGGTGATCGGCTACGTGAAACAGGCCGTTGCCGAGGATGCCTCCGATATCCACTTGGTTGTTGGGGACGAGGTCGGAACGATTGAGTTTCGGCTGGACGGCGACTTGTACGAGTTCTACCAGTTGTCGGCGCAGCACGTCAGGGATCTGATGTCCTCTATCTACCAGTCCATGTGCGATGTTGCCGACGAGACCTTTAAGACTACCCGCAGTCAGGACGCAAGGCTGAGCTCTGCCTATGTCAAGCAGATGGGCATCTACGGTGCCCGTGTAAGCACGAGGCCGACCGACAAGGGCATCATGATGGTGATCCGGCTCTTGTACAGCAAGCATCGGGCGGCGAGCTCGATCGCATCACTCGGTTTCCTCCCAGAACAGATAGAGGATCTGAAGACGATGCGCAGGTCTCGTTATGGGATCAACGTTGTGACCGGGCCAACCGGTTCGGGTAAGTCGCTCACGCTGTCCGTGATCATGGGAGAGACGCTGGAGGAGGGCCGCCAGCGGATGGCTGGATCGCCAGCCGCGGGTGGTCGTGGTCGCCCTACCGGCATTCGGGCGATCTCGATTGAGGATCCCCCTGAGTACAGCGTCCCGGGCATGCTGGCCACGCCGCTGAATGCAGAAGGGGCAACCGAGCAGCAAATCTCCCAGGCCTGGTCGACTGGGATCTCCGATCTTCTGCGAAAGGACCCGGATGTCCTAATGATTGGCGAAATCCGGGACAAATCCTCGGCAATCGCCGCATACCGCGCGGCCATGACTGGACACGTGGTCTGGACGACCTTGCATACAAACGACGCCACATCCGTGCCACAGCGCCTGGTCGATCTCGGTGTTGACTCGAGCATGATCCTTGATCCGATGCTCACCACGGGGTTTGTGAATCAGTCCTTGACCAAGAAGCTGTGCAAGGCCTGCTCCAAGCCGTACGCGGAGCACAAGCATGAGTTGCCGGCGGATCTGATCGAGCGCATCGAGCGTTATTGCGATCCGACCAACATCCGTCTTCGCGGCAGGGGGTGTATCGAATGCCGCGTCGGTGCAGTGGGCCGGGTGATGGTCGGAGAGACTGTCGTACCCAACGGCGAATTTATGGACATTTATCGGGATCGAGGCAAGATCGCGGCTCGAAAGTACTGGGTAACCGAGCTGGGCGGAGTTACCAAATGCCAAGCCATGATTAGGCGGATCAACGCTGGCGATGTCGATCCCCGAGACGGGGAGGCCGACGTGTCGCCGCTCGATACCGATCTGCGCATGATTGGTGTCGCTGGCGGTACATCAAACTCAGGTAGCCGGCTGCGCGCCGCGTAAGGAGCAGAAGTGTTTGAGAAGGCAGTGGAACTGTGGGAACAGCTGCAGCACTGGAGAGCTCGGCAGGCGATTGGCGTGGATGCGCGGATCGACTTTTACAACCAGATGTCCCTGATGCTGAAGATGGGCCTACAGATCCTAACGGCCTTGGACCGACTCTACGTCATCGAGTCAAGCGAAGGCCGTCGCCCCAGCAGGCCGGCAGCTTTGATGCTGGCAGACATCATGCACTCGATCCGGGAGGGCAAGTCACTAGGCGAGGCACTGGAGAGATGGGGCTCGCCTCAAGAAGTAGCGCTGGTCAAGGCCGGCGAGGAGGCCGGCAACCTCGAGGACCAGCTCGCTGTGGTGGCCGACATGTTGGCGGCAAAAGGCGAGATGGTTGGGACCATTCTCAGCGCGATGGGATATCCAGTGGTCGTAATCGGCTCGGCCTTCGGGATGCTCTACATGATATCGACCGTAGTGGTGCCAAAGTTGTCCAAGCTTACGCCACCTGACCGCTGGGATGGCGCTGCGCGGCTCCTCAACCAGGTAGCGAGCATGGTGAACAACTACTGGGCGTTGGTGTTCCTCCTCCCTGTGATTTTGGGGGTAATCGCCTGGTCGATTCCAAACTTGAGCAAGGCGGAGATCCGAGTCTACCTAGACAGGATCCCGCCATGGTCCTTCTATCGTGCGCTGCATGGCTCTGGATTTCTCGTGAACATGTCGGTGATGCTGAAAGCCGGTATCCAGATGAGTGAAGCGTTGCTACTCCTCTCGGAGGAGGGGGGGCCATGGCTGCGGACCCGAGTTCGGGCCATCTTGCACGGGATCAATCAAGGGAAGACATTAGGGGAGGCCATGCATGCAGCCGGGTATGAGTTCCCGGATCCTCGCGCTGTCCACATCCTTCGGGCGGTTTCCGATGTCGACGGTTTCGAGGAAAGCATGGCGCTGTTCGCCTCATCATGGATGAAGCGATCACTGGAAACCGTACGAGTGATTGGCCGCTATCTGCTGGCGATCGGCATCTTGTTTGCCGGCGGCTTGCTGCTGGTGATGGTGTTCGGGATCTTCGGGTTGATCCAGAGCTCGATGGGAACTTTGGGCTGATCTCATCTAATGCGGCGCATAAGACTAACGCAAAAGATATAATTTAGTGCCGCGGCCAGCGCGGGAACATTACTTAGAGAGGAATGCAATGAAATCGAAGATCCGTGGCCATCTGAAGACAAGCGCGCACGCTGCCCAGGGTGGCTTCACCCTGATCGAACTGATGGTTGTTATCTCCATCGCGGTGATCATCTACGCCCTGGCCGGTAGCCTGAGCAATACGGCGATCACCAAAGGTTCGGCACTGGAGGAATCGACCAATATCCAAAACCTTTTCGCTTCCCTGCGTGATATCCGCTCGTCTCAGGGCTACCCGGCTTCTGCAAACCTGGTACAGGCGCTGCAGGATCAGAACACTATCCCTTCAAACGTCACGATCACTGGTGGCGTCCTGAAGAATACCTATGGCGGGAACTACACGCTCACGACGATCGACAGCGGCGGGACCGTGACGATCGCCTCGTCGAACATTCCCAACGCTGAGTGCCGCAAGCTCGTGACTGGTGTGAAGAAGAGCATCCCCCGCTCGGTCGGGGTCGGCGCTACGGCGACGATCGACATGGCGACCGTTACCACCGCTACGGCCACTACGCTCTGTGGCACCGCCACCCGTGTAACGCTGATCTGGTCGTCGGCGGACGTCTAAGGCCCGTGCCTATTTGCCGGCCGTGCCTCTAAGGTGTTCGCGTCCGGCTTCAGCTATCGACAGGAACGACGACATGAGACTTGGGGACCTGACCTTCCTTGATCTGTACCTGCATCCGCAGGTTGCGCTGCTTAAGAATCTGACCGGTTCAAGTCAGCTGGTGGACGTTGCGCCGCCCGAGCTACAGACGCAGCTCGATGAGATCCGTGGTCGTTGCCAGGCCACGTACAGTGAGACCCAGGTGCCCGAGTTCAGCATCGTTGAAGACAATCGGCTCTATCGGGTAACAGCGCAGGCAGACCATACTGGTGCGGTGCTCTTCGTGCTTAGGCAGTTCCAGCGCACACTCAAGCCATTCCGGGATCTGGGGTTACCGCGGCACGTAGGCCTGAATCTGCTTTCGAGCAATCTGAAGGGTTTGGTCTTGTTCGCGGGTGAGCCGGGGGTAGGGAAGTCAACTTCTCTGTTCAGCACCGTCGTCCAGCGCCTGCATATGAGTGGCGGAGTCGCTGTAACCGTGGAGGATCCAATCGAGCAGCAACTGTCCGGAGCCCATGGCGGCGGGTATATGTTCCAGTTCCCCGCCAGTCGACTCAGCGGCGGCTATCGGGAGCCGCTGTTGCGGGCCTTGCGAATGCAAGCCGATATGGTTGTGGTTGGCGAGATCCGTGATAGTGCCGCCGCATCAGAGGTTGTCCGAGCATCGGCCAGCGGGCAGCTTACGTTCGGGACGATTCACGCCGGATCGGCATCGCAGGCGCTTGAGAAACTTGCGATCCTGGCCTCCTCGGGCGAGGGAGGTACTAGTAGCGAGAGCATGCGATACATGCTGTCGCTTGGCGTGGCCATGGTGATCTGGCAGACCATGCTGATTCTTCCCAATGGTGGGCGCCAGCTGTCGGTCCGGGCGCTGTCGTGCATCGGTGAGGATGGCCTGGCGATTCGCAGCAAGATTCGGGACAACAAGCTCCAGACCCTCGAAAACGATATCGAGCACCAGGCCCGCCGCGGCGCAACCAATCAGGTACTCAAGACAGCATGATCAACAAGAGGAACCGGCCTGGTCGACGCCGCGCGAGAGGCTTTACTCTGATCGAGATGACCGTCACATTGACGATCATCGTTTCCGTACTCGGCATGATGTGGCCGATGTTGGGTGATTACGCCGATGAGCTGGTAAACCGCAGCGCGGCGGATCAGCAGTTGCTGGTGGCCAAGGGGGCCCGCAAATACCTCGACGACAACATCGGGACGGTGACGGCCGCGCTTAGCGGTACGACGCCAACATCCATCCCATTTGCGACGATCCGGAACGCCGGCTACATTGCGTCTGGGGTGAGTGCGACCACACCGTATGGTCAAAGCTTCAACATCGTCGTGCGCAGACCTAGCGCGACTGCAACCAAGCTTGAGGCGCTTGTCGTCACTTCTGGTGGATCCACCATCAGCCCAAAGAACGCACAGCGGATCGCTCGCATGCAAAGAGGCGTCGGTGGCTATATCGCACCAAGCAACGCCAACTTGATCAAGGCGCCTGACGGGCAATGGAGCGCGCTGGCCAGTGATTTTGGCATGGCTCCTGGCGCTGGCCATATTGCAACCGCACTCTTCTCGTCTGACGGCGACGGAAGTGGTGATTATCTATGGCGCAATGCCGTACCTGGTCGTCCTGAATTGAATCGCATGAACACAGCGATCGACATGAACAATCAGGATATCAACAATGCCAAGACGGCTACAGCCACTACAGTTCAGACCCAGGACGTGAATGCTACCCGGGCGACGATTTCCAATCGGATGACGACGCAAGATGCGGTGGTCAACAGGGACAGCTATCTCTATGCTGCTGCCGTTCCCGGCACGGCCTGTAGCCAAGAAGCGTCGGTGCGCCGGAACCAGAACACGTGGGCTAGCTTGGTGGTATGCGGCTATGGTAAGTGGCAACCGGTTGGCAACGCTTTAGAGGGGATCTATGACGGCGCACCGTGCTCGCTTGCAGATCAAGTGATGAGTGATGTGAACAGTCGCGGCTATATCTGCCGCGGCGGCGTCTGGAGGCTTTTTCGCAATGCCTTTGGGAATATGACCATCAATCGCAAGTTCGATAACGTTACCGACGGGGTGACGATCGGGAAGGACTACTGTCCGGGCGGAACGGCGTGGGCGCTCTACACGCCAAAGCAGCAGATGGTGAACGTCACCGGGAACGTGTTGCCGCCGATCCAAGGCGTCTACTTCTGGCTGAACGACTACGGCACATATTGGTACGCGCAGGCAAGTGCCGTGTCTCCGGCCGCCTGGTACTCGGGAAATGATGTGGGTGCGATTGGGGGACAACTGGTAGGCACTGTAACCACCGGTTGCTCGTACTAAGAACAATAGGAGGGATATCTGTGCGAAATGCATTCCGGACGCTGGCAGTGGCTCTTGCCGCGGGCTCTACATGGACGCCAAACGCCTCGGCTGAGCTGATCCAGTTGCCGGCGCCTCCGATGACAGTAGCTACCTGTCGCGCGGACCAGCATTGGGAACGGCGGCCCAACGGCATGCCCTGGTGTGCGATTAACCAGCCACCACCGCCGCCACCACCCCCACCGCCGCCACCACCGCCGGCGTGCCTGTATCAGCCTTATGTCTATAGCATCGCTATCGGTGATATGGGGCAATGTACAGCAGATGGTGGCTGTGAAGGCAAGGGGTACCAAATTCTCTGGGGTGGCAGCGTCGTCGCCTCCCAAATGTGGACGGGCTGGATGGAGTGGCCTGACCTTAACGCTCAGGCGGTTGCCGGCATCGACGCGAGTGGATATCGCACCGGCGCCAATAAGGAAAGCTACCAGAGCAATGGCAACAACATGGGACTCGGCGTGTACGAAGTTTGTAGGAAATAGAGGGAGGCGGATATGCTGAACTACAATATGTGGATCAACTGAGCAGGAATAACAAAGGCCCGCATAGTGCGGGCCTTGCTCATTCTTGGCGTCGAACTTAGGATCGGCTATATCAGAACGCCTTGAAGCTCCACGATTTGCTGATCGCAACACCGTTGCGAGCGCCTGCGAAGGTAGCCGTGTACGCACCAGCAGCCAGGGGCGCGGTGGGCAGCATGAAAACGACACCTGCGTACAGGTTCGAGTCAGCAATCGCGCCGGACATCGAGCCAGACTGCGCCGTCGATGTTACCAGAACGCGTACAGGCACCGAGGCACCGCCCGGCCCGGTAAGCGTGAAGGAGCTCACCGTCAGCACATCGTTCGCGTTGGGCGCGCCCACACGGAACATGATCGGCGTACCTGCCGAGGCCAGGTCGGGTGCCGGATTTGGCGACTCACTTGCGGGCGTGAAGGAACCCACAACGGTATCGTTGTCGAGCGGGTAGTAGGCTACTGCGTTTGCAGCCAGTTGCTGGCCGCCCCATTGCGGCAGACCGTAACCACCGCCATTTGCACCGGTGACAACGCTAAAGTTGATCACGCAGAGGTTGTCATGGAATGCGATACCAACAGTCTCCTGACCGCTCGTTGCGCCTTGCAGGTGATAAATCGAATGCAGGAATGACCCTACGCACTCGGCTCCGCTCATATATCCCGCTTTGCCAAGCTCCTGGCCGATCCACTGGTTCTTGCTACCGCCGGCCGCGACAACCTGGTCGTAAGGATTGGCGCCGGTAAAGCCCGTCAAACCCTGCGTTTCAAGGTGGGAGGTGGTGTTGTTGGCCTTCGCGTAGTTGAGATGGTTCTCTGCGGCGAGATCCAGCACAGCATCTTGCTTGAGCATGCCAACGCCCATTTTCTGGCGGAGCGTGTTCAGGGCATCGAAGGCGGAGAGTCGCTGATCTGCGGCGCCATAGGTTGGCGTCGGAACGCTGGTTGCGGGCGGGACGGACGTCGGAGCCTGCGGCGTGGTCGGAGTGGTCGGCGTGGTCGGAGTGGTCGCAGGGCTGTCCCCGCCGTCACCACCGCCGCCACCACATGCCGCGAGGAGGGCGGAGAGGGCAGCCACTGCGACAAGACTCTTCTTCATGATTTTTCCTTGTTGTTGGGGGGTTCAGTAAGATCAGAATATCGATCCACAAGTGACCCACGCAAATTTCTTCTTACCCTGATAAGGCGAAGGAGCCTCCCTTCGGGGCGCACGAGAGGATGCCTGTTATGTCGGCAATCGCGAACCAAACTTTAGTAGGGGGGAAGGCAAAGGCGCCACGACCGAGCGCGCGGCGGACTGCCAATGAAAAGGCCCTCCGAAGAGGGCCGGGCTAGATCTGCGGACTTCTTAAACCTCGACAGGGATGTGGGGTGCGTCCAGGATGAAAGGTGATTCGATCAGGGCAGGATCGTAGCGGAACGAGCAGACGCTGCGTTCGATCTTGGAATCAAAGATTCGCGCCGTGTGGGTGAGGACCCGCATATCGGGAATCAACTTGAAGATCCGGTGCGCAATGAAGGGATAGTCCCGCGCGAGCAGGTTGCAGTACCGAGTGCCCCAGGGCTTATATTCGGCGACCACCGCAGGCCCATCGTAGCCGGCCTCGTCGAGCCACTTGACCAGGTAGGGATGCAGATAGGCCAGGATATCCTTGGGCGCGTCGCCTAGTTCCAGCACCCGCAGCTGCGTGAGATCGAGCGGCTTAATCCGGGCCCAGCTGCGCATGACGTCCCAGGTGCTAATGCGGGTATCACTGTTCAGCTCATTGCCGCCCCGCTTGGCAATCCTGGTGGCACGGATGTCCGCTTCCTTCTGCTGTCCCTCTTCGATATCCATGATCCGATACTGCAAATGGGCGACGTGCAAGGACATCTGCCGACTGCTCGCGTACAGATTCGCATCCATCTGGATATTCAGACGGTTCTTGGCTGGTACGGCCGTCAAGACGTTGCGAGCGCGGTAGCGCGCGACATTCGCGGTCGGGTCGGCGTCGTCGAGCTCGACCTGGTCGTCCAACAGGGGTACCGAAGCGTGCTTTAGCGAGACGCCGCGGATCTTCTTGTCCTCCGGCGCGAAACTGGTCATCACCAAGCGCACACAGCCGAACCGCGCAAGGTGCGGTGCCTCTTCCCTCGTGCTAGTGCCACGAGCTGTGCCAATTGCGGCGGCGGCTTGAGCTGCAGCAGCGCGCTCCGCTTGAGCGCGGCGGGTCTCGGTGGTATCCATGAAATTTGGCCTTGGCTGTTACGGGTTTAATCTGATCGCTCAAGCAGCGCGTTTGCCGATGTTCCGAGCCCGAGGCTGGGCTGCTGCCCTACGGACAGGGCGTTGCTCCAGGAAGGCAGGGTCTTCAGGCGGAAAGGCCTTCTCGTCGATGTCCACGCCGCGCGCCTCCCAGCAGAAACGAGAAAGCTCGTAGAGGTCTTCTCGGACCTGTTTATAGTGCGCAAGGCGCCCCCAGGTGTACCCGGCGTCGTCGTCCGGCTCCAGTAGCTTCGCGATGAGATTGCGCTGCTCCCTCAGGCCAGACTCAGGCGCCATCCAGCGATAGAAGCTCGTCTGGTGTCGGTCAAACATTGCCGTGACGCGCGTGGCAATGCCAACTCGAATCCGCCCAGCCTTATCCTCCAGCGTGGGGCGGCTGGCAGCTCGCAAATACTCTTTCGCGTGCATGGACGACTCGGCCAACGAACTTGCTACGCCGGCCAGGAGTAGAAAATCGCGGTAAATGTAGGCGATAAAGTCGTCCATGTGCCAACCTTGCAGGGCGAGCGACATGTGTCGGGGTTTGGCCTCGTAGCAATAGAGCAACATCTCCATCTCAACAGACGCAATTTCGGACTCTTGATAGCTGATGCTCTGGTTCGGCGTCAAACCCAGCATGAAGAGGACGGTCTGAGTGTTGAGCCGTTGCAAACCCAGCGTATCGAATTCACCGGATTGCTTGCGCTCAATATTCTCGAGGGCCGCACGGTGAGGCAGGTTGCCGATTCGCTCGGCAACCTCCTGCTTCGTGAGCGGGCGAAACAACTTCTCGTTGGAACGATAATCGCGTATTAGTCGTTGAATACGCGATAATTGCCCCTCGTCGCGCTTGGCTTCCGCCTTCTTCTGAGACATTTAGTTCCTGAGTGTTGCACGGTTCAACCGCCCGTCAGATACCTTTCCAAGTCCCAAGTCTGCTGGTTGAGACCTTACCAGGCTGCGTCAAGAGCTGGCCTCGGCCGGTTGAGGCGGCACGCCATCGGACGGACGCGCGAAAACTTAACCCCCCACCAAAGGGGTAGCCTCGCCATTTTAACCTATTGCGGATGCTCAGTCTAATGCGAAACTTGCCAGTCGCATATGGGTGTCGCCAAGTGCAGAGTATGCAACGGCGGGGCGGATGTAGGTCCCACACTTGTGGGGGGCTAGTAGTCAGATAGCTCTGCGGCAAACCGACCGACGTCGCCGTGGTAGCGAAGAATGCACGGTCCGATCGCGCCGTCGCGCTGCTTGGCGATGATCACCTCGGCCGCATCGGGATCTGGGGTGTTGGGATCGTAGATGACATCTCGGTACAGGAATAGGATGATGTCCGCGTCCTCGGATTCACGCAGGTCCGCGAGGATTGGCCGCTTACTCGCGCGCTGCTCGAGGGAGCGGTTCAGCTGCGAGATGGCGATCACCGGGCAGTTCAGTTCCTTGGCCAGCTGCTTGAGGCCCGCCGATACCCGGCTTACATGCCGCCCCTCGTCCTCGCGGCCGCGGCCGCTTTGGGCAACGATCTGCAGGTAGTCCAGCACCACGACGATTTCACCATGCTCGCGCTTGAACTGGCGGGCCGCGGTGCGGATATCCTCGGGGGTCCGCGATGGCCGGTCGTCAATCCAAAGGCGCATCCCCTGGTCGTAGGTGAACCTGTGCATGACGTCGGCCATCATATTGATCTGCTCGTCGGGCAGGTGGTGTCTGCGCAGCATCCGCAGCGGGACGCCCGACTCACTGGAAACGACCCGCATGCCCAGCGCCGCGGCCCCCATTTCCAAGGAAAAAACCACGACAGCGCGGCCGCCTCCTCGGAGCGGTTCGCGATTCACCGCGATGTTCCGGCCGAGATTGAGGGCAAAGGGGTCTTCCCCATGGATGGCCGGCCACCTATGAGAATGAACTCACCATCCCGCAGCCCGCCGTTCAGCGCCTCGTTCAGTGGGGGATAGCCGGTGGAGACGGCCGTTGTGGGCGGCTCGTCGGAGAGCACGGCGTCGGCTATCTCCTCGACCACGCCGCTGATGTGCCGCGGGCCGGCGCCCGCGGCCTGCCGGTCAGCCAGGCCGGTAGCCTCGTCTACAACGCTGCCGAGGATCTCTTCGACGCTGCGACCGCCAAGTGACGCCACCTGGCCAAGTAGATTGGCTCGAATCCGGCGGCGCGCGCTTTGGTCCCGCACGATGGCGGCGTCAGCCAGCACAACGGCCTCGTCAGCCCTGGCCCAGACTGGGTCAGCAACGAGCTGCGCCAGGTATTCGACGCCGCCAACGTCGTGTCCCTTGGCCTTTGCACTGGCCAGCACCGCGGTCGGTGAGGGACAGTGACCACCTTCCAGGAGGCTGGATGCCACATGCGCAATCGCGCGATGTGCGGGAAGCGAGAAGTCCTCCTCACCGACCAACCCGACCAACCGCTGAGCAAACGCCAAGTCCGGACTACTGCGGAGCACCCGCGACAGAACGACGCGCTCGCTCTCCACGGCGGTAAGCGCGTCAGCGGAAGGCGCCGTCAAGCCATGGCTCGCGATGCGAGCAGTGTGCTCGACGGTCTCACCGTCATCTTCCATTGGCGGCGGCGGGTCGAATATGGCGTCAGATGCAATCGCTATGTTTTCAACTCGGAAAGAAATTCATAAATCTGCCTTAAACATCACTTAAGTCACCGTGATCGCCTGCCGATATGACGTGCAGTCAATAGGGAATGTCCTGAATCTTGTCGAGGTCCTCGATCTCGCCAAGCTGGGTCTGTGGCATAGGGGCGCGATCCATTTGAGACGCATGCCGGGCAAACGAGACTGACGAAGATGTGGCAGCAGCCGATGCCGCCGTTGACTTGGCAATCGGATTTCTGGTCGTGAATCGGGGAGCCGATTGGCCGCTGTGTCTACCGGCACCGCGGCCAGTCAGCTCGTCCTGGGCCAAGTGTTGGCGAGCGTGTTGCGTGGCGGTTTGGGTGCACGGAGGTGCCTCGGGGGCGCTGGGCCTTTGGGCCTCCACCGCCGGTGAGCCAGGAAGGTGAGCGGCGACCGTTGGCACGCAGCTCAGCGCTTTCCATTGGCCGCCGCAGAGCGCGGCCGACACGGCAAACACCGCGCTGTCGGGCGCGCCGGCAAGCGCCCCCCGGATCTGACTGAGATCTTCGGGGGTGATGGTGACCGCGAGCGTGCCGAAGCGGATAGCCGGCGGGGAGTCCGAGACTTCAGTTGGGATGCCAATCACGGTGAGCATTCCAAACGGAGCGGGCGAAAACGCGCCGGTCATCTCCTTGCCCGCCCCATGGCTAGGCACAGGACTCGGCGTCGTCATTGTCGTTTCCGGATTTGGCATCCGCCCGGTAGCGGCCGACTTTGTGCCAGCGAACTGAGAGGGAAATCGAAAGGAAGTCGTCATCAGGTCTCTCGTGTCCGAAAGGTTGCACTCAAGTTTTGCTAGTGATATATTGCGCACTAATGGTGTGCTACCAAATATATCGGCATGCCACTAACCCGCGCAACTCTGCTTCCTACCCGGGAGCATCTGACGTAAGGGTCTTCTTGGGGAGGTTGAGATGAGTGGTCGAACTGTTCAGGGAAGGACTGCGATGACGCGGGCAGTGCTAGCGCTGTGTCCCCGCGGCTGGCGCTAGATCACGTTGTCCAAGCTGTGAAGAGGCATGGTCCATACCGCAGCCCCAACCTGGACAACCCGCAAGTCGCCAAGGCGATCTCTCACCTCGGCGGCTGGGCGACCGTTTGCAAGGAAATCCCTGACCCAAGCAACGGGTTTGAGTTTGAACGATATGCGAAGCGATTCGAGGCCGCGTACGAAGCCGCGCGCTCTGATGTTGACGTCCGCAAGCTCACGCCTCCGCCTGTCTTGGGTCTCACGGACGCCGCGCGGGTAGGGCCCAAGCCAACCCCATGCGGTCTCCTTGCCGGGGAATCAGCTGCAATGAACACCGAAGTCACACTTTCGCGAGCGCAGGCCCAACAATGGATCGCGCCAATTCTGGCTCGCTCTATCCGAGTCACGCTGATCGTGATCGCCGTGCTGCTCGTAGCGCAGGTCACCCTGCTTCTGGCCATTGGCGCCCAATGCTCCCGCTTGGTCGGCCTTTCCGGTAGCGGTTGGGTAGTGCCCATGGACACGCTGAGCTGCAACAACGCCGGCGCAAAGTCGGTCTACACCGGGCCAGTTCGGGAAGCGAATCGCGCCTGGGTAGAGAAGAACGCCGATAGGCTGAAGTGAAAGAGTAAGTGACGATGCAACCCTCCAGTTTCGCGCCCCGTAAAAATCCCGCGCTCGCCGCCGCAGAGTCGGCCCTCGCGGTCGTCATTGGTCGACCGGGCGAGAACGGTACCAGTGACGCCGCGTACATCGGCAAGCTTCTGACGGCTCTAATCATCACGGTGGCGATCGCCTTGACGTTGCTGTTGATCGATGGCGCATTGCTTATCCGGCTGATGAAAGGCCGCACCGACGTCGTGGCAATTAGTGACACCGGGGCAGTGATCAAGACGGTGCCGTTGGATCAAGCATTTGTCACAGAAACTCGAATGCTCTCGACCGTTGACGAGTGTGTGCGGCGCTCCTTTTCGCATGACTTCGTGAACTACAGGCGAACCTTCAATGACGCCATGCCGTGCTACACGGAGCTTGGTGGAAAGGCCTACGCCACGGCAATCGATCCGTTCTTCAAGGATCTGCGTGAGCGACGTTTGGTCATGGCGTCCGTGACCGAGCCTGCCACGGTTGCACGTGGGCCGTACCTCGCCGGCGGACGGGTTACGTGGGATGTGCAGGCGCCGGTCACCCTCTATTACAACGGTCAATCGGGATCGTTCGCGCCATTGCAGCGGCTGGCCACAGTGCGGGTGGTGCGCGTACCACTAGAAGAAAACACCCGAGGAGTCGCAATCGACTCGATGCAGCTAGCGCCATATCAGAAGCGATAGCGCCTTAAGAGGCCGGGGAGACAAGGGTGCAGCGCCATATTGGGTACGGCGCTGCGAAGAAGAACAATAAGCCAATTGGAGAAGTACGGTGCGGTTGCTAGAAAAGGGCATCGGGCGGGACGTCGACTATTTCGTGGGCGACATTGAAAGACTAAGGGACGAGGTTGGGGCAACAGAGACAATCGGACGCTTGCAGAGTTCGTTTGCCGACGAGGCGCACTCGACGTGGCTGCGCTCTGTCGGCGGACTGCAGATCAGGGTTGCAAGGACGCAGCGCGACTTGGAACGGGTGCAAGTCTCAGCGCCGTCCGATCTAGCTGTCGGTCTGGTACACGGCATGCTGCTGTTTCACACAGGTGAGGGCAAGCCTATGATCAAGCGCATGCCAGCCATCACCCGCGAGTACGTGCAGCTCGAACTGGGACCGGACCTTACCGGGCCCCTCCTGGAGGTTGGCCGGCATGCTGCAACGCAAGGCGCGACGCTCTTCGATCAACTCGATCAGGAACATGGGGAATACCTCGAAAAGATCGCAATCGGCGTCCAGGCGGGCCCACGCTCGTGGTTGCTGGACGCGATGGAAACCGCCCCGACGCAGTTCGCCTTGGGCGTCGTCACTGCGTGGGTACTGATGCGTATGCGAATTCAGGACAGCGGCGGTGCTCTCTTCGAGTGACATACGCGGGATGACAAGATGACCAGTAAGCAAGGCGCGGGTATCGCCCTCATGAAGTATCCGCGTGTCTACGCGGCCGTAGCCGCAGCTCTGGCGCTGGCGGCTGGCAATGCCGCAGCGCTTCAGGCGCAAGGCCCGGCGGCGCCGCCCGCGGCAACGAACACTCAACCGGCAACGCAGTCCAACCAGCCAACCCCGCCAGCCGCTGGCGTCCAAACTATGGACGCGCAACAAAAGGCTGGCGGCAGCGGCGGCCAAACTTCCAATGTTGTGAGCGCGCAGCCCCTTCCGTCTCCGAAGCTTGACCTGAAGAAGGAGGCGCTGGATCAAACTGCGCCGATGGATGCTGCCACGACCCGAGCGCTCATCGAGGAGCTTTACAAGCGCTCCGGCGCCGCGACCGCGCCGGCAAAGAACACTGCGAAGCCGATCGCCTCGCGCTTTGTGGTCGACCTTTCTCCAGGCGCGACGCCCCCGGTTGTGCGGATCTTCCGCGGCCAGGGTGCAACGGTCAGCTTTCTCGACTCGTCGGGAAATCCCTGGCCAATCGAGAAGGCGCGCAATTTCTATGAGCAGGCCATGACGGTTACCCAGCTGGGCCCGCACGTGGTGACGGTCGAGAGCAACTCGGACCACGCTTCTGGATCCGTGACTGTCCTGCTCAAGGGGCTGGCGACGCCGCTCACGTTCACCGTGGTTCCCAGCCAGAGCGAGATTGACTACCGCGCCGACTTGATCGTCCCCGGTCGCTCGCCTGACGCCCCGGCACGGCTCGCGGGTGGCCTTGCGCGCGTGGGAATTGCGGAGCGTGGTCTGGAGAATTACCTCTACGGCCAGACCCCGGATGGGGCCCGGCGTCTCGAAGTCCAGGATCTACCTCTTGCATTGGCGTGGCAAGACCCCAGTGGCCGGCTGATCCTACGCACTCAAGCCATGGTGGCCTCTCCCGGCCCCTACCAGGTTCTGCCGTCATCTGACGGCACGACGGTCTATGAGCTGCCCGCTGTGCCAGTACTTCGCGTCTCGGTGGACGGCCAGATCCGTGCTGTCCATATCAAGGGGCTGACTCCCGGTGTCGGTGGTGGCGATAAGGCAGGTGTCATGAAAATGAGTGCAAAAGAGCAATGACCGATACTAAAGAGAAGACGCGGCGCCCGCTGGATGCTGGCGCCAAACGAAATCTGCTGATCATCGGCGGCGCGATCCTCGGCGGCGTTATCCTGGTGACGGCCGTAGCCATGGTGGCCAACAAGTCGCAGCAGAAGCCAGAGTCAACCGCCGACCTGCGCCAGATTGCAGCACCCGCCAGTTCCCAGCGCAACAGGGATGTCGAGGACCTGAGCCCCGCGATGAAGGAGCGGATCGCGTACGTTCAGCACAACGAGGCGCAGGCCGCTCGTCGGGAAGGCCGAATGTATCTTGGCGATACCGCCGACCTGGGGCCCAAAGAGCCGGTCGGAGCCCGGAATCCCGATCCGGGCCAAGGCCAAGGACAAGGTCCTGGCTCGTCGTCCTATCAGCAGTATGGTGCGCGTGCCGCTCAGGTGACCGGACAAGCTAGCCCCGGGGTTTCCGGCGACACCCGTCAAGCGGAGCTGGAGCATATCCAGAAGGGCTTGGAGCGCCAGCTCGCCACAATCGTCAGTTCGATGGCGCCAGCCAAGGGCGTGGCGGTAGCCATCACGACGGTTGAGAAGACGACTACAGCCGCGGCCGTTGCTGAAGCCGGGAGCGCCGCCGGGGCAACACCCACAGCGAAGGGCACACAGATCGTTGCGGGCCTGGAGATTTTCCCAGGCCAACTGGCTTCGCCTGTCGACACAGACAGAACCAAATATATTTCGGCGTATATTGTTGGTGGTAAACTTGATGGTGCGTTCTTAACCGGGGAGGCTGTGCTATCTGCGCAGGGCGAGGACGTCAGCGCGCACATGACATCGATGAACTGGAAGGGTAAGTCCTACAAGGTCGATGCTGTACTGCTTAACGAGCAAACCGCCTCGGATGCACTGAATGCCGACATCGATCACCGGCCATTTTCGCGGTTTGTGATGCCCGTGCTGGTCGCTGGCCTTGCGGGCGCGTCCACGTATTTCACGGCGCGCGGTACGACGCCGACAACCTATATTCCGAGCACCGTGGTGGTGGGCGGGACGACGGTCAATGGCAATGCTGTGGTCCAGCAGCCAGCGCCATCCGCCAGCCAGGCGATGGACCAGGGTATCGGCAAGGGGATCGAGAAGAGCATGCAGCTTACCGAGCGGGAGACTCAGCGATATGCGAATCGCCCGAATCGGGGAACGCTTGACACGCGGACGGCGATCGGTGTGCTTTTCCGGCAACCCGTGATGTCAGCCGACTGACAGGATCACGGCCAGTAGGCCTCGCTGATTCACCAGCAATTGATAGTGGAGAGATTGAATGTCTTCTGGCATGACGATTGAATCAACCGGGTGGGATGACCCGCTGCCTTCTCACGATCCGGCGACACACCGGGAACCGGCAGCTGCAGCAGCAGCTGCTGCTGATTCACAGGCTACTGCAGCCACGCCATCCCACGACCCCTGGGCCTCGGACCCGAATTGGGAAAGCGAGGCGGTTGCGGCCACCGCGCAATCGCGCGCTGACAATGCCGGAGGTGCCGCAGCTGCGGCTTCCGCGAGCCCGGGAGGCTCGGAGGCCGAGAAGGCAAAGAAGAAGCGCACCGCAAATGTATTGATCGCCGGCGTGGCGGTCGCCCTGGTGGGCGTCGTTGGCTCCGGGCTGGCGATAAAGATGAGCCGTTCGAACCAGGCTGCAGAGGAGTACGTGCCGGAGCCGGTGGTGAAGGCTCAACCTGCAAGTCAGTCGCCGCGGCAACCGGCGCCGGCCGCTCCTATCATTGCCCAGCAAGCGGCGCGGCAGCCCGACATCCAGCCGGCTGCAGACACGATCGCTGTAGCGAAGTCCGACTTGAGCCCTGCTCCTGCTAGCGCCATCGCGCCTGGCCCGGCGCCGGCGGCAGCGCAGCCGGCGGTCGTAGCTTCACCGTCGACGGATGCCTCGGGCTTGAGCGACCTAAAAGCCAGGGATTCTGCACTCGAGGCGGCGAACGCTGAGGTCAAGGGCAAGATTGCAGCCCTCACCGAGCGGGTAGCTGCTCTGGAGTCGAAGAGCCAGACCGCGCCGACTTCGACTGATCAAAGCACGCGCAAACAAACTGCGGCGTATGCTGCCAAAGCGAAACAACAGACCAAGCTTGCGTACGAAGCCGATGTCGTACGCGGAAAGCCGGGAGGCACCGGCGCGCCGAAGGCAGAGGCGGAGCACCCGTCGAGCTGGAGCGGCTATCGGACGGTGGCGACCTACCCGGCTACGGGCAAGGCCGAGAAGGCGTGGGTTACCAATGGCAAGGGTCTGGTCGTGGTGACCGTTGGCTCGGAGATCGATGGCGTGAAGGTTTCGCGCTTGGCCGGCACCACCGTCTACCTGGCGGACGGCGGCAAGATCAGCGTGAAGTGAGCCAAGGGACAAGACGATGGATTGGCAAGCGTTCCTGGAAGGATCGATCGCGTTCTGCAAGGCGCTCGTTTCGCTACTGACCTCGGGGGCGTGTGTTCTCGGCGCGGCGTGGATCGCTTTCAGCGGCCTGCGTAAGCTCGTCGCGGCTAGCAAGGGCCATCGTCAAGGACAGCCAACGATCGGTCCGGTAGCCATCAATTTCCTGATCGCAGCGCTACTCGCCCAGCTGGCCACGGTGGCGGGCAATACCGTCGAGTTGTTGTTCGGCACTGGTATTTCGGATCCGCGCGAGGCGCTCTCGTATATGCCCAGTCAAGTTGCCGGCAACGAAACCCTCATGTTTGTGGTGAGCGTCGCGGTCTACTGGCTGGCAGCGCTTGGGTGGGCTGCTGTGTTTCGTGGACTGCTGCTTTGGAACTCTCTCAGTGAGGGTGCGTCGGCCGGCGGCAGGGACCTTGGGTGGCGCGGGTTCTGGCATGTGCTCGGCGGGGCCTGCCTGGTCAACATCGGCGGTCTGGCCGGCAGCTGGTTCGGAGGTTAAGCCGAAGCGATGTACCCAACGTCGCTTCGCATCTTGGGTGGGAACTCCGCCGCGTGCGGATGGAATTCTTTGGTGATTAATAGGGGAAAACATGCAACGTATCAAAAACAAAGCGAGCCGCCTGAGTGCTACAACCTGGTCGGCATGGAAAGGTTCGTTCGCCCGGGCAGCTGTGGCGCTAATGGGTGTGAATGCGTCGAAGGCGGCCTACGCCGCCGGCGGTATTGTCGGCATGCTCAGCAACATCGACGCCACAGCCAAGGCGTCTGTGACCACGCTGGTGAATATCGCGCTGGTGATGGGCGTGGCCGGTGTCCTGTACGGACTCAAGCTGATCAAGGACCGGAGCAATGACCGGGAGAACGTGAAAGTTGGTCACATCCTTTACTCCCTCGGCGGCGGTGCCGGCCTGATTGTGATTTGGTTTGTGATTGTTACTCTGGTTGAGACCACGGGCGGTAGCTCGAGCGACATCGGTCGTCAGCAGAGCTTCTAAGGACAGAGTTACCAGAGCCTACCTGGGAGTTCGATGCCCCAATCATCGAGCTCGACCCCTCCCAACCTGGCCGGGCAGGGTGTTAGGCACCCGGCACCCTTCGATCTCACTCATGCGTACGGAGGAGCTCGTGAACGCTCTACTTGTCGGCATCAAACGTCGACTACAAACGGCAGGCGCCAAGAGCCATGACGCTGCAATTGCGCTCGCTGAGGATAAAGCAATCGCTGCGGCAAACTTCACCTGCACGGTGTGCGGATTTCGCAGCAAGTCCACAACCGAGGCACTTCACCTCAACGGAAATCACGACGATATCAGCGCTCGCAATCTGGCCGGGGTTTGCGCGCTCTGTCACCCATACCATCATGTGGGCCAACGCACACCAGCGGCGCGGTCGCAGGGGGAGAAGATTGCACTGCAGACCCGCCTAATGCGCGTGCCATCAGTAGCCGATGGTGGCATTTCTGCCGGCGACCTCAACCATCTCTATCGAGCGATCGCGTGCGCGCTTATCGACCCGCGCGAACGAGATCAGGCCTTGAAAGTCCTGCAGGTAGTCAACGAAGCAACTGTATTCGCCAAGGCCAGTTGGGGGTCCGCTTCCCCGCGGGACTTCCACGCTGCCATGCTGGCGCTTTCCGATGCGGAGTACGCGCATCGGGGCGAGGCGGTGGAGGACCTGCGCCTGGCATTCCACGAGCACTTGCTCACCGCCATCGGAAGCAAGCTCCAGGGAGAGCAGAGCGGCCTTCCCGTATCCAGCTGGACGGAGCTGTCCTCACGGACACTGATTAAGCTCGATACGCACGCCGTCGTCGAGAAGGAGAACCTATGATGGCGCTTGCGGCAAGGCCGTCGCTGGCAATCCATGCGCCGATCCAAAGGACAACTGCTTGTGGTCTGGTGATCTTCGATGACCCGCAGGAGCGTGGTGCGGGAACCGCATATCTCCCTGATGCATTGCCGCAGCGGATCCGGTCGATGAACGACCTTCGCACGGACATGTTCTGGGTGGCGAACGTGCCCGATCGGGGCATCTCTCGTACCCATCCCGGGCTGCGGGCAAGCGACTATTTTGGCGCCAGCATCTCGGACATTGCCTACGATCTTGGACTGGCTTATTCGCGCGGCTACCCACTGAACGCGCAAGAGGGAGTGGCAATCGCCACAATCATGTCCAGGGCGGTGGCCGTCGCGTCGAGGGTGTACGGCTGGGACTTGGATGGTGGTTCGCCTTTAGATGGCGAGACTCTCTCCGAAGATATTGCCATGGCGATGCGCATGGAGCCACCGCACAAGGCATCAGCCGACTCGATTGGCAGCCGACTCGGCCACGCCTGTCAAGACCGCTCCGCTCCGAATTGGCCGTTCGAGCCTCTCGAGAGGCTAGTACCGGTGACGTTGCGGTTCAACCGCCTGGCGTATGCCAGGCAGTTACTGGCTCAACTAGTTCCGGCGGGGGCGGACTGGGTAGAGGTCGGGCAAGGTCAGCGATTTGACAGGCTGCCAACACTTGTGAACCTTGCTATCGACTGGAGTGAAACGGCGCCGGATGTGGTCGCACTTGCTGCTTTCGGCCAGACGGGGAAGAGGAAGCAACAACTCCGCCTCTGGGCGTGCGGGCCGGAGCTGGACTGGCTGGGACCACTCTGCCGCGTACATGTTCACGCTGCGCTGATAAATGAGAGAGGCTACTGTCTCTTGGCAGCACCATCGCAGATGCCGGTACCCCTCGCGGTTCGCTCCCAACTGACCATGTCTTACTCCGCTGGTCTGGTGGGTAAAGCACATCTGGATGCCGTCCTATCCGCCGAGTGCTATCAAGGGAGTAAAGGGCGGTTTGCGTCGGCCACCGGAGCATGGCTGCGGGCCTATGACCGGGGATTCATGTTTGGGGTCGCCTGTCGCGCTCATGCAGCCGGGTTTCTCGTCAGGCGCTACGGCGACGGAGAGATTGGCCTACGCGTCCGGGAGGACCAGCTCCAGGCTCTATTGACGTTCAAGCGTGACCTTGGGTTTATGTATCCCGCAGCTGAATCGCTGGTGCCTGGCGTCTCGCCTTGTGAAGAAGGAGAGGGCGGTTTGGGTACCGTGACGACGTCGGATAGCTATGACGTGGAAGTTGGGAGTTGACATGGAAAACGAACTGATTACGACCGGCCGATATCCGGATTTCTTCGAGCCTTTCTCCGGGCCGGATGCCGCGTTCTTGCCTTTGCTGGACCGTGGTGGGCTGCAAATGATCGTGGAACTTGACGATCTCGCAATGGACGGGGCGAGGCAGTCGGCGGTGCGTGCAACGATGCTCTACCAGAAGTACGCGCAGAGCGACAAACGGCAAGAGGGCACACGCGCCCTGATGGCGATCTTTGCCGAACAACTGCAGGTCGATGTCGCGGCGGGCCAAGCCGCCCCCTTGATCCCAACGATGAACCAGGTGCAGCCGCCGTCTGCAGACCGCACGCGTGAGACTGGCGCCTGAGATAGACCGATACTGAATCTCGACATGATTTCTACCTACATTGTGATCGCTGTGGTCGTATTGGCCATCATGGCACTGGCGATCGTGAACAAAGGCGCCCTGGAGCGCTCCCTGTATTACCTTTCCGGCTTTTTCCTCGGCGGGGATATCCAGTCGCGGGTTGCACTGATCTCACCTGTTGGCCCGAACACCTTCATCACGTCGACCGGCGACCTGGTGTCCTACTTTCGCATCCGGGGCGCCAAGCGACATATCGGTCCGGACGACTTTGACAGGCTCGCCGATCGCCTTGGGCACCAGCTCCGTACGATTCTTGGCGATGGAACTGGGCGCCAGCACAGTGTCGCGTTTGGCTACCTCTCAGCCCCGCATGGGACGAAGCGGGTGATCACTGAGGCGCTCAACTCATCTATCAACACGGCATCCCGGCTCGGTGCAGGCGACCATGCCCGGGAATGGTTTAGGCAGCGAATCCAGCTGCTCAGCACCGTGGCGAGCGATGAGACCATCTTAATGGCCGCCTTTACCTTGCGTGGTGGCCTCGCGCAAAAGGAGGCTGACCGCGCCACAGTTGCCGCTGCTGACCAGGTCGCGGCCGCGGCGAAGGCAAATGCCGTCGGTGGCGGCAATGCCGACTTCTCTCAGTCCATTGTTCCAGTCGCCGGGCTGCTCGAGGCGCGGCACGACGCCATGCTCAAGAGCTTGCAGCACAACTTCGAGAACCAGGAGGCAGGCCTGGGCCTGATGATCGACAAGCTTGACTGCGCGGAGGCCGGCGCCGCCTTGGGGCGCTATGTCAACGGCAGCGACCTGCCTGGCAGTTGGCGGCCGGATCTCTTCGGATTCAGGGCACCGACCGCATCGGCGCTTCAGCGCAAGGGGGATATTGCCCATGCCATGCCGGCACCGTTAGCGCGCCAGCTTTTCAGCGAGCCGACCACCGAGGTCTATGATGACTTTGAACTCTGCCGCAGGGCGGGATTCTGGTATGGCGCCATCAAAATGGACGTCTGTCCGCATGACGATCCCGCACCCAGCTTCTCGACCCTGATGGAGCGGATCGGCAAGGAGTTTCCGGTTGCCTTGTCGTTCGAGATCAGCCCGAATGGCCTGGAGTTCAAGAAGCTCGACCAGATGTTCGCCGGATTCTTTGGTGGATTTGGCACCCACAATCGGGCGCTGCGAGATGCCTGGAACTCGCTCAAAGCGATGCGGGACCGCGGCATGTACATCGCGGCAATCCGGATTGTCTGCTCGACCTGGGCGCGCAGCAAGGAGGAAACCTGCGACCAGCTGGCCAAGGTGAAAATGGACATCCAGAATTGGGGTGGCTCAACTGCGAGCAACGAGTCTGGAGATCCGATTTCGCTGCATGTGGCAGCCGCTCCCGGCCTGGGACGCGGGAGCCCGGCCCCTTTCCTGCCCGGTCCGATCGGGACCTTTGCGCGCATGCTGCCGGTGTTCCGACCTGCTTCTCCGTGGACTGAGGGGCAGCTTCTGTTGCGCACACGCGAGGGCAAGCCCTATCCGGTTGGGTTTGGGACCACAATCCAGGCTTTCTGGGGCACGCTTATCTTTGCGCCGCCCGGACGCGGCAAATCGTTCCTCATGAACGTCATCAACGCCGGCCTGGCCTTCTCGCCGGGTTTGTCCGAGCTGCCGTACATGACCATTATCGACAATGGCATGTCCTCGGCTGCCCTGGTAGAGACTCTCCGTGCGATGCTTCCTGCGAGCAAACGCCACCAGGCAGTGTCAATCCGCCTGCGCAACACGCCGGATTTCGCCATCAACATGTTTGACACCCAGCTCGGGGCGGAACGGCCAACCGAGCGTGAGCGGGATTTCCAGATCGCGATGGTGCTTGCCATCTGCCCAGGCCTGGGCGAAGAGGGCAGTCGGTATGTGGGTGCTGTCATTGATGCTGCATACGGCGACGTCGACCGCTCGAGCATCAACGCGAAGCGCTGGCAGTATGCGCTCGACCCGGAGATCTCAGAACGCCTCGTCGCTGCTGGGTTCTCGATTGACGAGAATCGCCTCCCGCGAGTTTGGGAGGTCGTCGACAAGCTCTTTGATTTGGGCGAGGTCCACGCAGCTACCACGGCCCAGCGGTTTGCCGTCCCCACTCTCGAGTCGCTCGTGGCCGCGGCCCGGATGAAATCGGTACAGGACCTTTACGCCAAGACGCCGGCAAAGTCTGGTGAACTTATCACCGACGTATTCACCCGATCGATCTCCACAGCGATGCGCGAGTATGCGCTTTTCTCGACCACTACGCGTTTCGATCTGGGTGACGCACGTATCGTGGCCATTGACCTGGAAGAGGTGGTCGCCTCGTCGGTCTCCGAGGAGAGCAAGCGGCGCGCGGAGATGATGATCCTGTTTGCACGGCAGCTCGGCGCGAAGAACTACTTCCTCAAGTGGGAGGAGGTCGAGCCGCTGATGCCCGAGCGGTACAAGGCCTACCAAGCGCGACGGGTCAAGATCATGTGGGAGACATTGAAGTTCTTGGAATACGACGAGTTCCACATGGCATCTGGGAAGGAGGCAGTCATGTCGCTCGTCGTCGAGGACTTCCGGGTCGGCCGCAAGTACAACCTGGTTCCTTTACTGTCGTCACAAATGTTGCAGGACTTTCCGAAGCCGCTGCGCGACAACGCGACCAACTTTTTCATCCTAGGTGTGGGCTCGGAGGAGGCTTCCCATGAGGTGGCCAAGGTCTTTGGTCTGAGCGAATCCGAGCGTCGGATCATCACCAACGACTGCCTGGGCCCGACCGAGAAGGGTGCGCCGCTCTTCGGCCTCTTCAAGACCGCCGAGCGAGGTGACGTCTCGCAGTTGCTCTATAACAGCGCCTCCAGTCTGGAGCGGTGGGCTTTTAACTCATCGGCGCTGGACGTCGGTGTTCGACGGGCTGTGGTTGAAAGGCTCGGTGGTGATTCCTGGCGTGGGCTTGTAGAGCTGGCAAAGGCGTTTCCCTCGGGGACTGCCCGCCATGCAATCCAGGATGCCCGGATGAACATGCGAGCCGACGAGCAGGCGGACGAGAACGGCATCGTAGCCACCGTGGCCCGCAAGATGGTTGACCGCCTGATGAGCGAGAAGGCACGCCGTCAAGAGGCCCTTGCGGAAGAGTAAATAGGACACGTAATACCGTATCGTATTTGCACGCGCAGCCTCTGATCCATGTAAGCGGTATGTGTGGCCCTAATTTTCTAAGATTGAACCGCTTTCATGCTTGAAAGTTGGCTGGCCTCCCCGAGTAAGTTGCGGATAAGTTCCGGGAAACCGTATCGTGTTTGGTAGATTCACGGGGGTGCCTTATAATTCGCCAGAAAGTGGTGAGCTAAACGTTACCCGGGCGAACTCCCCGGGATGTCGGAAAAGAGACACTTCAATGGCACCGTCCCGTAAGGCCCTCGATCCACAGACAGAACGCGAAGTGGCCAGCCTGGCGCACTTCTTGACCCTGAACGCTCTGTCGCAGAGCGCGGACTTCGATCGCCATTCCCTTACGTTCCAGGGGGGGACGTCTCTAGCCTTGGCTTGGGCCTCCCCTCGTTTCTCGGAGGACCTGGACTTCATCGCGGGCAACGTCAGGCCCGAGCAGCTGTCCGAAGCAATGCACCTCGTCGCCCGCGAGGTCCAGCACGCAATTGTTCCCTTCTATCCAGGTGCCAAGGTCGACTTGGCCGACAAGAGCGGAAAGGGCAAGCAGCTCGCCATGTTCCAGATTGGTATCACCCTGCCGGACGTGGTCGGCAAGGTGAAGGTGAAGACCGAGTTCTGGCAGGTGCCGCCTGACAAGGCAGCGCATTACGAAGGTGTACACCGGACTCTAGCCCCGAGCGGAGGCGCGACCCTTTATACGACGGTCCGTCCCATCTTCAATGTTGCGACACCCAAGCAGATCTTTTTTGACAAGCTCAATGCCATCGCGCACAGGGGGCGACTGAAGCCAAGGGATGTGTTCGACGTCTGGTTCCTCACCACGCAACTGCGCGATGGGTCTGCGGAAACGGGGCAGGCATTCAATGCTGACAAGGTGTTTGGCGACGTGCCGGAGTTCCTTGCTTGGATGGACAACACCGCGGCGCTCTACGATCAGACTGCCTTTGACGCGATTGAGGGTCTGCAGGGCTTGGTGGAGAAGCCGAACGAGGAGTTGATGGCCAGCATGGAAGTGGGGCTGAAACCTTGGATCGCCCCGGCGATGTGGAGTGCAATGTGGCCACACACCGTGCAGGAGATGGTGGATGTCACCAAGCTCCATTGCTCGCGAGCGGTCACGATCCTGATCGAGAACGCGCCGGAGGACAAACCCGTCCGGATCGCCCCGGAGAAGCCGTGAACTCGTTTAGGACGCTGCGCAAAATGCCGGCGGTGTTTTCGCTGCGCGACATCTCGATGCTGCTCGACAAGGACCACGCTGCCGTAAAGGCAACTGTTGCGCGATGGAAAGAGCAGGGCATGGTGCATGCCGCCGGGCCCCGCCTCGGGCTCTACTACAATCTGGTCACACATCCGAACTGGGAAGAAAATCGCGCGCACGCTATCAAGATGGCGTACCCATCTGCCGTCGTAATCGGTCCAACTGTCCTGCACCGTTACGGGTGGATCACGCAGATCCCCCAGTCTGTAGCCATCGCTGTCTTGAACGATGGCAGCCATCCCTCTATGGAAGGTGTGGAAGTGTTCAAACGGTCAATGCGGTGGTATCGAAAGTTCTCTCCCTGGGGTGAGCCTGTCTACGGGCTGCCGGCGCTCACCCCGGAGAATGCGTTGCTCGACTGCCTCGAGCACGCTGGCAAGATGTGGTGCCCCAATGCGGATGACCTTGATGAGTTCGATGTCCCGGCAGATCTGCTGGAGAAGGTCGCGGAGCACGACGAGCAGCATGCGGTGACGTTGAAGCGTGATCAAAGGCCTTGCTGACGGCGATGGGTTAGCCTCGCCTGTCGGCGATCATCATCACTCGCGTCCCACGGGGGTGGGCTTGATACTTGTGCCGCGCCGTGCCTGTTGTTCGCCAACCGTTCTGGCGCTGCTTCGCGTTTCAGAACGGAAGGTCTGGCGTTGCCTGATCGGAGGCTTGCTGTGGCTTCGACTTTCGCGAAGCTCTGGGCGCGGGCTCGGTGTCCATCAGATCGGCGGGGTATAGATTGAGGAAGGTGCGCGCGACTTCTGGGTCGCTGCAGCTCAACCAGTCGTCCCACTGATCGCGATGCAGGATCACCACCGATCGCTTCTCCTTCCCTGGGGCGTGCATGCGGCGCATCAGCGGGTGGTTTTCGGCGTTCACCGTAAGCATGGTCCAGGATGTGAAGCCGTCCGGCCAGTCACGCCACAGGCCGGCGATAGCAAAGTTCTCTTGGTCACGCTCCCAGATGCGGTACCGCACCGACTTTGGCCCGGACTCGTAGTTGGGTTCGAATAACGCGGATGCTGGGGCCAGGCAGAGCTGCCCATTTTTCCAGGCTGCCGAGAATGTTCTCCTTTCCCCAACAGTCTCCGATCGGGCATTCGTCGTCTCAAAGGGTTTGACACCGGGTGGAATCCGGGACTTCGGCATCATGCCAAAGTTGCCCAGCACAGCCAGCCTTCCGCCGGCGGCATCGAGCCGCACGATCGGGGCCATATAGTCGGGCCAGGTTTCCGGCGGGTATGCCTCGGCAGGAGGTTCTACGCCATAGACGTCGCGCAGCAACTGGGCCTGCACAGGGATGTAGTTGTTGCACATGTCCCTCCTCCTTGGACTCAATTAGATCAAACGGATACGCTAAGCCATGCGCGACACGAGAAGTGCGCAACTGGCATTCGGTCGTGCCTGGCGTTGTTGCACAAATCCGCCCTGCGCACGGCGAGTTGACGTTTACGCGCAACGGTCTGAGCAGATAGCGCTGTAAACAATCGGGCCGGGTGCGTAGATTCTCGTCTTTTGCCGGGAAGATGCGCAGGGACACACAGAAGCAAGCCGAGCCCAAGGGCACCTATCGCGTCAAGAACTGGGCGCAATACAACGCCGGTCTGATTGCAAGGGGAGACGTCACGATGTGGATAGACCAAAGCGTGTTGGCGTCGCCGGGCGTGGGTGTGTCCAAGCGCGGCCGCCCGTGCGTCTATCCGGATGCCGTCATTCAGATGCTGCTTGGCCTCAAGCAAGTGTTCCACTTGCCGTTGCGCGCGCTCCAAGGCTTTGCCATAAGCCTGCGCAAGCTTGCCTTCGCGGACCTGCCGGTGCCGAACTACTCGACCCTGAGCCGTCGCGCACAGGACCTGGAGGTCGTTCTGCCCGCGCTGCGCGCGGGGCAAAAGCTGCATCTGGTGGTCGACAGCACCGGCCTGAAGGTGTTCGGTGTATGCGCAAGCCAGGAACGATTTCTTGATACTCGCACGTTGTGTTAATGAGGACGACCACTCAAACACAGCATGAGGATCTGGGCGATGACAGCAAGACGAACGACCATCCGGCATCTGCCGTTGACCGAGGTCGTTGACCGCAACACATCCGGCGCGACGCCGGTCAGCATTACCACGCCCGAGGGCGGCACGATCTATCACACTGTCCCACTCGCAGACCCTGACACCGGCAAGCGGCGCGACGACCGCCCGCAGTGGATCACAGGCACCTTTCCTCTCTTTCCTGTTGTCCGGCTCGCTGACGGCGCACCGTGGGCTGAGGCGAACCTGTGGCTCATCGACATGATTGAGTCGAAGCCGTCGCCCAACATGCTGACGTTCGCCAGCATTGCTGACGACCTGGTGGCGTTCCGTCGTTATCTGGATAACGAGGGCGTTGACTGGCTGGCATTCCCCGCGAACAAGCGGCAACGTCCAACCTACCGCTACAGTGCCTCGATCAGGCTGGCCGTGCAGGCAGGCGAACTGTCTCCGGGCGTCGCCAGGCGTCGTATGGGCGCCGTAGTGCGCTTTTATCGCTGGCTCATGACCGAGGCAGGCTTCAGGCCCGCGAACGCGCCGTGGGCCGAATCTGGCCGCTTCATCGAGTTCAGAGACCATAAGGGCTTCAGCCGCGCGATCGAGGTCAAGACCACCGACCTGTCGATCAGTGGCCGGCGCGCAGATGACCCGTGGGACGATCACATCCAGGACGGTGGTCGCTTGCGCCCGCTGCCCTCTGCCGAGCAGTCGGTGCTGCTTGAATCGTTGGCCACTCTCGGCAATACCGAGATGACGCTCGTTCATCTGTTCGCGCTGTTGACGGGCGCCCGCATTCAGACGGTACTGACCGTGCGCGCGAGACACGTGATGCGCAAACCGGGCGAGTTTCACGGCGACGACATTCGTCTCGCCTGCGGGCCGGGTACGGGCATCGACACGAAGGGCGGGGTCAAGGGCGTGCTGCACCTGCCGCGCAGTTTCTATGAACGGCTCTACACCTATGTGCACAGCGATCGCGCGCGCAAGCGTCGCCAGCTGGCAGACGGCGGCGATCATCCCGTCCAGCCGCTCTTTCTCAGCTATCGCGGTGCGCCGCTCTACGAGGATCGCGCGTCGCGCGGCCCGGTCAGCACTGGCCCGCAGGTACGCCGCCACGTCAAGACAGGGCAGGCCGTGCGCCAGTTCATCAGGGACGAACTGTTACCCATGATGCGCGTGCAGCTTGGCAACCCCAGGTACGAGTTCAGTTTCCACGATCTGCGCGCGACCTACGGGCTGAACATGGTCGACACGATGACAGCGAATGAGACGAAGTACACGCGGGCGCTCGATCAGTTGCGGCAGTTGATGTGGCACGTGCAACCGTCTACGACCGAGCGCTACCTCGCTTACCGCGAGAATTGCAAGCTGTTCGACGCTGTCCAGGATGGCTGGGGCGTGCACCTGTCGACGCTGGTCGCGCGCACCCTTGACACGGCGGTGGCTGCATGAGCCGCCAGTACGAAGAAGTGCGCATGCCGCTCGCGGAGGGTACAACACTGCTACATCCCGAGCGCGCGCTGCTCAGGTGGGAAGGCATGAGCGGACGTTCCGATATCGGGCAGATTTGCTACTTGAAGCGTGACGCGTCGAGCCTGCGGTGTACGCGACGCACTTTCGACCCCACAAGCTTCAGCAGTGAACGCGCCAGGGTCGTACGCCTGCTGGTGACGCAGCTTTCCGGGCGCATGACCCTTGGCGCGATGCGTCCAAGGACGGTCGACGGTGCTTTGCGCGTCGTGCTTGAGTTCGTCAACTGGGCCGACAGGCAGGGCTTGCATCAGGTGCTCTGTCACGAGAAGACTACGGCGGAAGCGGTTCATCGCTACTTCCGTGAGAGGCGCGAACAGGTCTCGCTGGGCAACCTGAAGCGCAATTCCGTCGACATCAGTCAGCGCCGTCTGTTGTCGATGCTACGTGAGTTATTCCGAAACGACGACTTCTGCGCCGACGCGAGGGTGCTGGGCCGCCAACGGGATGCTTCGGTGCCGACGGCGGTGCCTGACGCCGAAGCCCAGGCCACCCTGCTCGCGTGGGCTGACGCGCTCTTCAGCGGTATCAGCACGCTGGTGCTCGACTTCAAGCCGTACCCGGTACACGTGACCACAGCGCGCGGTGAGAGTCTTTGCCTTGTTCCGCGCAGACACCATCGTCGCGGAGGCGACGGCTCTCACGGCCTGGCTGGCTGGAATCTGGAAACGGGAGAGCCGCGCACCCGGGAAGAACTCACGATGCGCATGGCTGAGGCTGAAGCCAAGAACCCTTCTAAGCGTTCGGGGGACATCGCCAGAAGTGCGGCTAAACATCTTGCGGCGGCGAACGAGGACGCGCAGTCAGAGATCCGGCGCTCACACGCTTCGATGGCCGTCTTTTGCTTTGCCGCGCTGTTTCTGGCCGAAACGGGCGTCAACCTCGCACAGCTGCTGGCCATGAAGTGGAGTCTGGAGCTTGCCGCGAGCCTGCAGGATGCGTCGGTTGTGCGTCAGAAGTTTCGCGAGGTCAAGTATCGTGCAGGGGCTAAAGAGATTACGTTCACCGTCTCGCTGGGCTTCATGCCGAAGCTCAAGGCGTATCTCGCATTGCGCGAGTATCTGGTACAGGACGCAGGCTGCGACGCGTTGTTCATCGTAGTCGGACATAGCCCGCAGCGACGACGGCCCATGCCTCTCCCAACCCAATTTCTGACCCTTCTTTATGATCGACTCGACACGCTCGGGATCGTGCTGCCGCGCATTAGCGCACGTCAGTGGCGTGCGGCAAAGCAGGATTGGGCGGTAAGTAACCACGGCCCTGTCATCGCAGCCAGGCTGATGGGGCACTCGGTGGAAACAGCGTTGCGTTCGTACTCGAACGGCACGGACGCCGCGCACAAGGCCGAGATGGGCGTGTTCCTCGCTTCGGTCGAGAAGACTGTGCTGAAGACCGGCGACGACCCGGCTGGCAGCATCAGGAGCGCGGTGGGCGTCTGCATCGAATTCCGCAAGCCAGTGCCGATCGCCGCTTCAGTCACCGTGAAGCCGGACTGCCGCTCGACCGAAGGATGTCTCTTCTGCGACCAGTATCGCGTGCACGCTGACGCCGCCGACATCCACAAGCTGCTGGGCTGCCGTCATTGCGTCAGGCTCGTGAGCGGACGTGCCGACTCGATCGAGCAATACGACAGTTCGTTCGGCGCGGTGCTGCGCCGCATTGACTTCCTGCTGGATGAACTGCGTAAGCGCGACGCCGCGCTGGTCGATCAGATCGAGCAGGACGTTGATGTCGATGGGAATCTGGACGCTTTCTGGTCGGCCAAGCTCGACCAGCTTTACGAATTGGGGGTGGCATGAACAACACGCTGATCGCGCCGATCGCTGAGCGCCCCGACTGGTATCGTGTCGAGGACGATACAGTGGCTACGCGCGACAAGGCTGCGAACGCTGTTTCGCTGTTTAGTGACGCTGCCTGGGACATCCGGGCATATACGATTGGGCCGCGCACCCATATCTACTTCAGGGGCCACCTGCCTGACGGCGCAAGTCGAGCCCTTTCAGAAGCGACTACGCGACAGTGGAAGCAGGTGATCTACTTTCTGATGCACGAAGCGACCGACACGGTACCGGCGTCCAGTACGCTTAACTCTGGCTCAGCCTGCCTGAAGGGATTCGCGTTCTTTGCCGCCGAACGTGAGCTTACTCTCTACGAGGGGCTGTCCAGCGTCGCTATTGTCTTCGACTATGTGGCGCAACCCGGGATGGAGAGGAAGGCCCAGCGCCTTCATTCAGTTCTGGTGAAGCTTCACCGTCTGGGCGTCGGGACCACAGGGCTGCGCGTACCACTGGCACAACTGCACAAGCCTCTGCTCGAACGCTTCGCGCAACGTGCTGGAAACTCACAACACCCTGTCGTCCCGACGCGGATCTACCAGCACTTCCTGTTGGCCTGTGAACATGACCTCGGCGTCGCTGAAGGGATCGTCGACGTGCTGTCAGACTACCTCGCACGACTGTATGCCGGCGAGAGTCCGTCCGTCCCTTCAGAACTGGTAAGGGTAGCTGCACACTTCGGGTACAAGGCAGTCCCTTACGTCGCGTCGTCGCTTGTGGCGTCGATCAGGGCGCTATGCCAGCTTGTCATCCTGTCGTTCACCGGCATGCGTGCGACAGAAGCAGAGAGCCTCCCATACGACTGCCTGAGCGAGACCCGTCTGGATGGCGTAACCCACTACACCATCGAGGGCATCACGACCAAGCTGTCGGGCGGGCGTCCCAGGCGCGCACGCTGGGTGACCAGCCCGCTCGCCGCCCGTGCTGTCGGGCTCGCACAACGGCTATCGGGAGAGGCACACCGTGCACACGGCGCGCAGGGCTACGCCGAATCGACGGACGGTTCGCACCTGCTGTTCTGCCGGATGGGACTGCATATGGGATACGTAGCAAACCGGGCGGCGAGTACCGTTCATAACGATATCGAAGCCTTTCGTGAGCGCGTTTTCCCGACGATCACGGTCGAGGACATCGCTGAACTAAAGCGTGTCGACATGCACCGCGCGTGGGAAGACGAGCCGAAGTACGCGGTCGGGCGGCAGTGGCCGTTCACGCGGCACCAGCTTCGGAGGACGCTCGCGTTATACGCGCACCGCAGCGGACTGGTGACGCTGCCGACGCTCAAACGTCAGCTGCAGCACATCACGCAGGAGATGAGCATGTACTACGCTCGTGGCTCGGCATTCGCGAAGGGCTTCATCGACACTGATAGGACCCACTTCGCGAACGAATGGGCCGGGGCACAGGGCCTGTCCGAGTACCTTGCATACGCCGAGCAGGTGCTGTTCTCTGACGTGCGGCTGTTCGGCGGCCACGCAGCGTGGACGCAGAGCCGTGCCGTGCAGGCCTCGCCTGTGTCGGTCTACTCACGCGAGCAGACGATGAGGATGTTCGTGAAGGGCGAGCTGGCGTACCGCGAGACGGTGCTGGGCGGCTGCGCCAGTGTCGAGCAGTGCAAGTCGACGCCACTCGACTGGATGCGTCTGGATTGTCTTGAATCGGACTGCCGTAACCTCGTGGTCGTGCCATCGAAGCTTCGTCGCGTGATCAACGCGCAGCAGGTTACGGTCGCGAAGCTGCGCGCGGTCGATGAGACGAGCGTCGAATACCGTATCGAGGCGCAGGCGCTGCAACGACTGCTTGAAGCGCAGGAGAAACTGATCAAATCGGAGGCAGCATGAGCGGCGCCATGACCGACTACTATGCCGCTCTTGAGCGGCTGAAGAACCGCAAGGGTGCGCGTATCAACAACGACACCGTGGCGATCGAGGCGGGCCGCAAGAAGGGCAGCATCAAGAAGTCGCGCCCACAGTTCACCGAACTGATCGCAGCGATCGACGCGGCCAATGCAGTGGCCGGGCGCCCGAAGCTCGAACTCACCGAGCGTCTGAACCGCGCAAAGGGCGACGCGAAGGATCTGCAGGCACAGCTTGACGAATCGCTGGCTCGTGAACTTGCCCTGCTCCATCAGGTGTTTCGCCTGCGCAAGGAACTGGCCGCGCTGCGTGGCGGTAGCGTCCTGCCCTTGCAGCTACGCTAGATTGCGGCGGGCATCTTCACTCGAAATCAGCTGCGAAACTTGCGACTGGAAATGGACATTCTGACGGTCGTTGTGTCCATTTTTTTCTGCTGATCTATGGACACCCGGTAGTCTGCTGATTCTAGTATTTGCAGGGCTCTGGCTGATGTCCATTTTTTCTCTCTTGCGCGTATCGGTGAGGGCGAGTGGAAGGTACGCAAGCACGGCTATTCGAAGCGGCG